>CALXUV010000009.1 GCA_944391815.1 uncultured Clostridia bacterium
TTTCTTTTCGGCAATTCTTTTTCATTATCCATTTGCATCACCTACACCATTATAACACAAATCGGCAGAGAAAACAAGTTCTCTGCCGATTTTTTGTGCCTGCCTATTTCTCCGCTAAAAATGCAGAGAGAAATAACCGCGGTTTTTGATATATAAGGTTTTTACACTTTTCCGATAAAAAATATATATTTGAGCGTAAGGATAAAAGTTTTCCTTTTTACAAAAAAGAAGAGACCTCATATTTTTTCCGGAATCTATTAAATCTTATTACACAAACTTATTTACTCCTTGAACGCAAGCTCTCCGTTTTTATAGACCTCTTTTACGTTAAGAGCACTGTCGCAGACAACTATATCGGCACATAGTCCTTCCTTTAACTGACCTCTTTCACCGTCAACTCCGAGAGTATCGGCATTGTAAAGCGATGCGCAGTTTACCGCCTCATGAAGCGGAACGCCGCTCTCATAAAGATTTCTTACACCTTCGTTAAGTTTAAGAACGCTTCCGGCTATGGTACCGTCCGGAAGACGGCACTCGTTGCCTTTCAGAGTGAATTTCAGCCCGCCGCTCTCGTAGCTTCCGTCTTTAAGTCCGCATGCACGCAGACAGTCGGTGATAAGATTCAGCTTGTTTTTCTTTATACGGTATACCGGCTCAAACCATCCTTTGTGCACATGTATCCCGTCGCAAATGAGCTCACAGCTTACCTTATCCGAGAAAAGCAGTGCCGTGGTTCCGCCGGGTTCTCTGTGAGATATTGAGGGCATGGCGTTGAAAAGATGGGTTGCGTGGGTAACACCGGCATCAATTGCTTTTTGCATTGTTTCGTAGTCGGCAGTAGTGTGTCCCGCAGAAACAATTACCCCGGTTTCAGATGTTATTTCACGTATGGCCTTACAGTTATCGTCGGTTTCGGGTGCGATGGTTATCATTTTTATGATGTCAGAATGCTTTTTCACAAACTCAGCATCAGGCGGATTAATTATGTATTTCGGGTTCTGTGCTCCCTTCTTTGCCATTGCGATAAAGGGACCTTCGGCGTGCACTCCTATTACCGTTGCGGTGCTGTTTCCGAATTTTGCTTCGCTGTTCTGCCTGTTCTTTACTTTCCGTGCCGCTTCAAACGCCGCTTCAAGCTCCGCTACCGAAACCGTCATTGTTGTAGGCAGGAACGCCGTCACACCGTTTGCTACTATACCTTTCGCAACAGATTCGATCGCTTCTTCGGTTCCGTCCGAGCAGTCATAACCGTTATATCCGTGAATGTGCATGTCAATAAGTCCCGGGAGCAGGATTTTTCCGCTTCCGTCCAAGGTTTCAAGTCCATCTTCAGGCTTATCTGTTATCGCCTCGATTTTATCATCGAAGATGATGGTTTTTCCTTTAAGTACACCTTTTGCCGTTACGATATCGGCGTTTACAATCTGTTTTCTTGCCATACTGATCCCTCCGTTCGTTCTGTTTTGCTGATCCTGAAAATGTAATTCAAAGCGTTGCCGCAATGACCGCTTTTATAGTATGCATGCGGTTTTCCGCCTCGTCAAAAACTATCGAAGCTTTACTTTCAAACACGCTGTCTGTTACTTCCATTTCCGTTCTTCCGAACTTCTCACAGACCTTGGCACCCGTTTCGGTTTTGGTATCGTGGAACGCCGGCAGGCAGTGCATAAACACACAGTCAGGGTTACCGGTTGCCGCCATCAGCCTGTCGTTTACCTGATACTTTCCGAGTGCTTCTATTCTTTCCTGCCAAACCTCAGCAGGCTCGCCCATTGAAACCCATACATCGGTGTAAATGACGTCCGCTCCCTTTACCGCCTCTGTCGGATCCTCAATAAAGTGCAGGCTTGCCCCCGACTCCTTTGCGTAGCTGAGGCTGAGATCTATAAGCTTTTTGTCCGGAAAATATGCGGACGGCGCACATGCAGTGAAATTCACTCCCATTTTTGCGCAGCCGATCATAAGCGAGTTGCCCATATTGTATCTTGCGTCGCCCATATAGACAAAATTAATGCCTTTCAGACGTCCGAAATGCTCCCTTATCGTCAGAAAATCAGCAAGTATCTGCGTCGGGTGAAATTCGTTCGTAAGTCCGTTCCATACCGGCACTCCGCTGTATTTAGCTATCTCCTCGACTATCTCCTGCCCGAATCCCCTGTATTCGATTCCGTCAAACATCCTGCCGAGAACGCGCGCGGTATCCGCTATGCTTTCCTTTTTTCCTATCTGTGAGCATGACGGATCAAGGTAAGTCGCGGAAATTCCGAGGTCGTGCGCCGCCACCTCAAAGGCACAGCGTGTACGGGTACTGGTTTTTTCAAATATCAGAACTATGTTCTTTCCCCTGTGCATATCGGTATGGTCGACTCCGTTTTTCTTATCCCTTTTAAGCTCTGCGGCATAGTCGATAAGTCCGCCTATCTCTTCGCTTGTGAAATCGATAAGTTTCAGAAAATTTCTGCCTTTAAGGTTCATATTGTCCTCTTTCCGCACCTTTGGTGCCTGTAAATTATTTGTATCCTGTTTTGTTGCTGTTTGTTCGCAACCGTTTAACTGTTTTGCAACCGTTTTTTATGTTCTTTATTACTTATCTGCACTTTTCGCATCGGCTTGAACTTTCGCTGCCGATGCTTTGCCGGTTATATAAAAGGTTAAGTTTTCAGTCCGTTTGATGTAATTCAAAGGCTCATTACATTTTCTTTACCGGCAAAACCAAAGGGAAAACAGAAATATGCTGTTTTTTCAAAAAAACCGCAAAGTCAGTTTATCAGTTAACGAAAAACTTAAAATATCCGCTTTTCGGATAATCTGCGGTAAAAATCATTTTTTCTTTGGTTACCGGATGAATAAAGGCGATTTTAACCGAATACAGCGATATGTTTTCGCATTTCAGGCGGCTTCCGTACTTTCCGTCACCCGCGACCGGCATCCCCCGGGAAGCGAACTGCACCCTTATCTGATGTGTTCTTCCGGTAAACAGTTTTACCCGGACAAGCGAAAGCGTTTTGCCCTCAGATTCCGCTTTTGACGTTACCCGGAAACTGAGTTTTGCAAATTTTGCGCCTTTTCTCTGCGTTTTTATCGCATACACCTTTCCGTCCTTCTTCAAAAGGTAATCCGTCATTTCGCCATCGTCTGGACAGTCGCCGGAAACCACCGCCGCATATTCCTTTTCAAACAAAGCTTTTACCGGATTTTCCACGTCCTTGGGAGATCCGTCCTTGTTTTTAGCTGTCGGCAAACCGTTTTTTCTGCCCTGAGAAAGCTCTCCCGAAAGAAAAGCCGCCGCTTTCTTATTAAGTGCGAAAACCATCAGTCCTCCGACAGGTCTGTCAAGTCTGTGAACGGGGTATACGGGTTTGCCGTATTGTTCCGACAAAATTTCGGTAAGTCCCTTTTCGTTGCTTAAATCCGACTGCGAAAGCACGCCTGCGGGTTTTATGCAGACGGTAACATCGCTGTCTTTATAGACGGTCACAATATCTGAGGTGTGATCTTCCTTTATCATATAACTCTCCGCTTAAAAACGCTTTCCGGGGATAATCGGGTTTCAGTCAAAAATGTTTTTGCCTTGACGATTCTTTATTTGCCGATTTTTCGGTTTACGGGTGCCGTTTATCTTATCTGCCCGTCACCCTCGACCACATATTTCACAGTCGTCAGCTGTTTAAGACCCATAGGTCCTCTTGCGTGCAATTTCTGCGTTGATATACCTATTTCAGCACCCATTCCGAACTCGCCGCCGTCGGTAAATCTCGTTGAGGCATTGACATAAACAGCCGCCGCATCTGTTTCACGGCAGAATCTCCTTGCGTTCTGAAGATTTTCCGTCATTATCGCCTCGCTGTGTCCGGTTGTGTATTTCTTGATATGCGCTATCGCCTCGCCTACATCCTTTACGACTTTTACGGCAATTATATAATCGTTGAACTCGGTTTCGTAATCGTTTTCACTTGCCGGTACGGCTTTGGAAAGAATACGGCAGGTTTTGTCACATCCTCTTATCTCGACATTCCATTTGCTTACAGCTTCTGCGTACATCGGCAAAAACTTGTCGGCGACTTTTTCGTTTACCAGCATAGTTTCAACGGCATTGCAAACCGAAGGTCTGGACACCTTGGCATTGACCGCCACACGCAGAGACTTTTCAAGGTCTGCGCTCTCGTCTATGTAAATGTGGCAGTTGCCGGCGCCGGTTTCAATTACCGGAACCTTAGCTTCCTTTACCACCGCGTTTATAAGTCCTTTTCCGCCCCTCGGGATGAGGACGTCGATTTTGCCGACTGCGTTCATAAGTGCTTTTGTCGCTTCCCTGTCGGTGCTGTCTATCAGCTGAATAACCTCGCTGCCAAAGGAAAATTCCCCGATTGCGTCCTTCATTATTTTCATTATGGCACGGTTGGTATTTATTGCTTCCTTGCCGCCTTTCAGCACTGCTGCGTTTCCGCTTTTGAGGCACAGTGCCGCCGCATCAGCCGTTACATTCGGTCTTGCCTCGTAAATTATACCTATTACGCCGATCGGCACATTTATTACGCTTATTTTGAGTCCGTTAGGTCTTGTGCTGACGCTTCCCTCTCCGCAGGGATCCGGAAGCATCACCAGCTTTTCCGTCGCCTTGGCAATTCCTTCGATACGCTCTTCGTTGAGCATCAGTCTGTCTCTCATAGTTTTCGGAACGCCGTTTGTCTCAGCCAGCTCAAGGTCTTTGCGGTTTTCTTCCAGAATATATCCGGATTTCTCCCGAAGAGCAGAAGCTATCTTCATAAGAGCCCGGTTTTTTTCGTCCGTTTGTGCGTAAGCCAGCACAGCACCGGCTTCTTTTGCTTTATCGCAAAGCCCGAAAACATATTCCGTGATTTCCATAATCTGTTTTTCTCCTCTTTTATTTTACATTCACAGCTCGTCACCGAATGTCATCTGCCAGGGCTCGTCTTCCGGATCTGCCGGGAGACGTCGCCGGTCGGTTTCCTCTGTCTGTACCGTTTTCTTATATTCTGTCTCAGCTGTACCTGGTGCATTTTCCCGATTTGTCTTTCCGTCAGATTCTGTACCGTTCTTTAAACCGTTACTGTCGGCTGTTTCAGCCTGTTCCGCTGAACTGTTTTTTACTTCATGGGAATTTGCGTTTGCTCCCGCATCCGTTGCGGTCTTGACTGCTTCTTCTCGTTCTTTACCGAATGATCTGGAATTTACTCCTGACCTTTTTCTGCTGTTTTGGGATTTATTTGCCTTTGCCGTTTTGTTTCTTTTGTTCTGTTTCTGCTTTTTTACAGGTTCAGAGCCGCCTAAAGCATCAAAGCTCTCTTCATCTGACTGAACGGGATAACCGTTTTCATCTGTAACCGGTTCTTCTTCAGTCTGCCGCACGCTTTTTGTTATTTTTTTCAGATTTTCCGTTACCGTTTTTGTAAAACTCTTATCCGACTTCTGCTGTTCCTCCAAATACTCCTTTTCATATTTTGCTATCTCTTCGTGCTGTCCTCTCTTTTGCAGGCAGAATCTCATAAGCTTTCCGAACACGTCGTAAATCACGGCAAAAATCGGAACTCCTATTATCATTCCGACAAATCCGAAAAGTCCTCCGAACAGCAGTATTGCAAACAGCACCCAGAAGCTCGGCAGTCCTGTATTGCTTCCGATTATTTTCGGGGCGAGTATATTTCCGTCAACCTGCTGGATCAGAACCATCATCACTATAAACAATACTGCCTTTATCGGTGAAGCTGTACAGATTATCAGTGCCGACGGGAACATTCCGATGTACGGTCCGAAAAACGGTATGATATTGGTTACGCCCACAATAAACGAAACCAGCATGCCGTACGGCATTTTCAAAAATGTGCACCCGATGAAGCATACAACTCCGACAATTGTGCTGTCGATTATGCTTCCGACAAAATATTTTGAGAACATCCTGTCCGCAAACGCAGCTTCTCCGATTATCAGATCGGCGGTCTTGCGGTCGAAAACACTTTTTACCATCAGCTTTGCCTGGGCTCCGAGCTTTTTACGGCTGCTCAGGACATATATCGACACTATAAATCCAACTATTATATTGAATATGAAAGTCAGCGTATTTATAATGCCGCTTATCATTCCTCCGGCAAGGGACGTCACCCATTCCAGCACCTTTTGTTTGTTCTGATTCCAGTACTCGCTGAGTTCTTTTGAGAAAATATTATAGTATTTTAGCAACGTTTCGTTGCCTTCGAGAATTTCGTTTACATAGTCGTTAAGCGTTGAAAGTATTCCCGGAATATTGTTGACAATATTAATCATACTGAAAATAAGTGAAGGAAGCACCGCCGCAAGGAAAATATAGATTATTATCGCCCATGTTATGTATGTGGCGACAATTCCCGAATAATGCGCTATTTTCTTACTTTTCGGTATGCTTAATTTTTTGACTGCCAAACGGTAGAAAAGCCGGGTATAGACATTGCACATCGGTTTGAATATGTAGGCAATGCATGCTCCGTATATTATAGGTCTTATGGAGTTATATGCAAAGGAAAGGGCGACAACCGCAGCTGCGGCTATCACGAAAAAAACAATTATTATTATGTTGTATAGTTTTTTGTGATTAGTAGTCATTGCTTTTCCTTTCGTAATGCCTTGCCGGCAGTGCATTTTCGTTTTCTTTAAGTGTTTCCGTACCGCCGGTTTGGTTTACTCTTTATTTTATGCCGCCGTAAAAAACGGTTTCAGTTCAGATAGATGGCACTTAAAATTCCCGTTCTGACGCCGCCCGCAGTATCGAGTACGGTTTTGCTTCTGACGGCACCTTTATATCAAATATCATTTTCGGGTGAGGTACTGACTCTGTTTTTTCTCCGTTTTCCGTGTATATTTCACTAACGGTAAATCTTTCTGTCCTCATATCAGGGGTAACAAGCTCGACGGTGTCTCCGGCGCAAAACTTGTTTTTCTGCATAAACCTTGCCATCTGCTTTTCTTTATCGTATCCGATGCAAAGTCCCAGCGCCGACTGCTCCTTGATGTAACCCGGAGTACGGCAAATGTTGAATTTATCGGTATAACCGCCGAAAAAGAATCCGGTGCAGTATTCCCTGTGGCAAACGCTTTCAAGCTGACTTGCAAGCGTTTTGTCAAACTTGTAGCTAACCGGATCATTAAACCATGCGTCGATTGCCTTACGGTATACGCCTGTTACAATTCCGGCATAGCAGCTGCTTTTCATTCTGCCCTCTATTTTGAAACTGGCAGCCCCGCTTTCAATCAGCTCGGGAATATGCTCGATCATGCAGAGATCCCTTGAACTGAACGTCATCGTCTCGCCGCCGCTTTCTTCTATAACCAGCCTTTCTCCGGGTCTTTTTACCTCTTCGATCTCCGCCACTCTGTACTCCCATCTGCAAGGCTGAGCACATGCTCCGTGGTTTGCGTCACGTCCTGTCAGGTAGTTTGATAACAGGCATCTTCCGCTGTACGCCACGCACATTGAACCGTGTATGAAAATCTCGGTTTCACCTTTTCCGTCAAGCTCGCTGTTTATCCTTTTGATTTCGTTCAGACTCAGCTCCCTTGCCAGCACAATTCTTTCGGCTCCGAGTTTTTGCCACTCACGGCAGGTTCTTGTACTTACCGTGCTTGCCTGTGTGGAAATATGAAGCGGGATTTTCGGAACGGTTTCTTTTGCCGTCATAAACACGCCGAGATCCGATACTATAAGCGCATCAACTCCGGCTTTTTCCAGTTCTTTTAAGTACACTGTCAGTTTTTCGTACTCGTCGGTCCTGGGCATAACGTTGACGGTTACATAAACCTTTACGCCGCGCTGATGACAGTAGCTGACAGCCTCCTCTATTTCCGATGTTTCAAAGTTATCCGCCATTGAACGCATTCCGAAAAATCTGCCGGCAAGGTATACGGCGTCAGCGCCAAACGTAGCAGCAACTTTCAGTTTTTCCATATTTCCCGCCGGGGCGAGCAGTTCCGGTTTTTTTCGCATATCTTCTCCCTTTTATGTAGCCTTGGTGCTTTTTATTTTTTCAGCTCCGAGGCAATATATTTAAGTATGTAACCCCTTAAGGGGGGTGTTTTCGCAACATCTTTTAGAGCAGTCCCGTTATTTAGTCGCCTGCATTACTGATTTTTTATTCTGGCAAGATTTTTCATGTGCGTTGCATAATCACTTGCGTAAAGAACCGAGCCGTCCTTACAAGTAACAAAATAGCAGTAGGACGTTTTTTCCGGATAGATGGCATACGATATCGCATTGAGGTCCGGACTGGATATCGGGGACGGCGGAAGACCTTTATACTTGTAAGTGTTGTATTTGCTGTCAAGGTTCTTGTCCTCCGGTTTCATTTCTCTGCCGAGCTCATAGACAAGCGTCGCGTCACTTTGGAGCAGACCGGAAAAAATCGGACTCTTCATTCTGTTGTGAAAAACAGAGGAAATTTTCGGATAGTCCTTTACGAATTTTCCCTCTTTTATTATCATAGATGCAAGAGTTACCGCCTCATCATAGCTAAGTCCTACTTTTTTGCACGCCGCACGGTAACGTGAGTCGAATTTGTCATCGAAATTGCTGAGCATTTTATTTACAACCGAGTGAGCTGAGGAGTCTGAGTAGAAAAAGTAGGTATCGGGATAGAGGTAACCTTCAAGACGGTATTTCCTGCCGTCAGGCAATGCGCTTACAAAGTCGTACTCAGAAAAATCGCCGTTCTGTATTTCTTCGGTCAGTTCCTCCTCCGAACAAATTCCGTAATCCTCGCAAATTATCTTGATTATGTCCTTTACCGTACTTCCTTCCGGTATTGTTACCTTTACCTGAATCCTTTTTACTTTATCCCCGACACTCAGTATCCTGTGTATGCCGTCAAAACCGCTTCCGAGCGGTATATCGTAACTTCCGGGCTCGGTACTTTCAAAATCTTTATTCCTTAGTTTCAGGTATGTCTTGAACCAGAGTTTGCTGGTAATAAGTCCGTTTTCTTTGAGTTTATCTGCAAGCGAGTCGGTATCCGGTTTATCAGTCAGTTCAATTGTTACTGTTCCTTCCGGTTTTGTTAGCGCAAAAGCATCACAAGCAAGAAACATCAGCACAAGCGACAGCAAAAGTCCCGAACCTGCGCATATCAAAAAATATTTGAACGTGAATATCTTCTTCATTTCTTTTACAACTCAATTAATGAACACACTTACTTTTTTGAAAAAAAGTAAGCAAAAACTTCCCGCTTTTTGAAAAAAAGCTTAGCAAAAACTTCCCGCTTTTTGAAAAAAAGCTTGGCAAAAACTTCTCTACATTGGTTTTGTTGAAATACTTTTAATTTGCGTAAAATTGTTCTTCAATCTCGCCCACAAATAGCAAAATCCACCTTAAACCTGACCGCGGAAAAACTTCTCTACATTGGATTTATTGAATTACTTTTTATTTGCGTAAAATCACTGTTCAATCTCTCCCCCGCTTTTGAAAAAAGCTTAGCAAAAACTTCCCTACATTGGTTTTGTTGAAATACTTTTCATTTACGTAAAATTAATGTTCAATCTCTCCCCCCGCTTTTTGAAAAAAGCTTGGCAAAAACTTCTCTACATTGGATTTATTGAATTACTTTTTATTTGCGTGAAATTGTAGTTCAGTCTCTTTCAAAAACAACAAAGCTTGCCTCGATCCTGTTTGTGGGAAACTATTGTTAATATGATCCTTAAACAACAAAACTTATATCAAATTCGTTTTACAAAAAACTTCTCTACATTGGTTTTGTGGGAAGACTTTTCATTTACGTAAAATTGTTCTTCAATCTCGCCCACAAATAGCAAAAACCACATCAAACCTGACCGTGGGAAAACTTCTCTACATTGGTTTTGTGGAAATACTTTTCATTTACGTAAAATTAATGTTCAATCTCTCCCCTAAACAGCAAAAACCACATCAAACCCGATCGCGAGAAAAGTTTTTTGCCTACTTTTTTTCAAAAAAGTAGGAGCTTGGCAAAAACTTCTCTACATTGGATTTGTGGAAAGGCTTATTATTTACGTAAAATTGTTGTTAAGTCTAACCCACAAACGATGAAACCTACTTCAAACCTGATCGCAAGAAAAGTTTTTGAAAAAAAAAAAAAAAAAAGCGGGGGGGGAGAAGTAATATTATTTTCTCACGTTATTGACAGTTAATACCGACTTTTCAGTGACAATTATATCCACCGCAACATCGTATCTTCCGCGCGGAAGCCGTGTACTGCTCATCATTTCTGTATAGACGACACCTACACGCACAGTATTTGTGCCCGACAGGAATCTGTCGTAATATCCTTTGCCGTAACCTAAACGGTAGCCCTCTGAATCGAACGACACTGCCGGAATTATGCAGACAGATTGCCCTTGCTCATGAAAAACCGGGGCGTTTTTGGACGGCTCCATTATGGAAAATTTTCCTTTTTCGAGCGCTTCGCCTTTGCGCACCAAACGGAACTCCATCTGACCGTTTCCCGCAAGACACGCCGGTAAATAAAGGTTTTTGCCTTGTTCAAGCAGATATTTGTTAAAATCCGTCACTCCTACTTCATATTTCAGCGGAGAAAAGCTGAGTACGTCATCAGCGTATCTTACACACATAAGCGTCATAAGCCTTTTGCAAATTGCGCTGTCCATTTCAGCTTTCCGCTCCTGCGGTATGCCTCGCCTTTTAACCAGCAACTCTTCCCTCAGCACATTTTTTTCCTGACGTATGTTTCTTTTTGAGCCGCTTTCGCTATTATTTTGCCATGATCTCATTTTTTATTTTTTCTGCCCTTTCTTTTCCGCAAAGCTCCCCGATTATTGCATAAGCAAAATCAAGCGCTGCACCCGCTCCCTTTGCGGTTATTACTTTCCCGTCAACAACACATTTTTCGCCGGTCGCCTGCGCTCCTTCAAGATAATCTTCAAATCCCGGGTAACATGTTGCCTTCTTGCCTTTCAGATAACCGCATTTACCGAGCACTGACGGAGCAGCGCATATTGCCGACAGGTACTTTCCGTTTTCAAATGCCGTTTTCAGTGCCGTAAGAACCTCTTTGCTTTTTTCAAGATTCTTTGTTCCCGGCATTCCGCCCGGAAGTATTATCATCTCCGCTTTTTCCGGTTTGTATTCGCTGTCAGTAACTCTGAGGTCTGCTTTTATTGTTATTCCATGAGAACCGCTGACGCTCATTTCGTCGTTTACTGAAACCGTTTTTACTTCAAGTCCTGCTCTGCGGCACATGTCGAGCGGTACTATCATCTCGGTTTCCTCGAATCCTGTTGCTAAAAAAATATATATCATTTCTTTCTCCTCCCCCCGCTTTTTGTAAAAAAGTGGGGCAAAAACTTCCCGCTTTTTGAAAAAAGCTTGGCAAAAACTTCTCTACATTGGATTTGTAGAAACACCTTTAATTTGAGTGAAATCGTTGTTCAATCTCTTCCCCCACTTTTTGTAAAAAGTGGGACAAAAACTTTTCTACACTGGGTTTGTGGGAATATTTTTAATCTGCATGAAATCGTTGTTTATTCTTTCGACAAAACAGCAAAAACCTACTTCAAACCCGATCGCGTGAAAAGTTTTTTGCCTACTTTTTTTCAAAAAAGTAGGAGCTTTTTTCAAAAAGCGGAGAAAAGTTTTTTGCCTACTTTTTTTCAAAAAAGTAGGAGAAAATTTGCACTATTTTGACTGATTATTTTTCCATTCAAGATAGCCTTGCATATCTATAAGAACGTCACGGGGCTTACTTCCGTTGCTTTTTGATATAAATCCGAGATCTTCAAGCTTTTCCGTAATGTTGGAAGCACGGTTGAAACCTATTTTCAAATGTCGCTGTATTATATTTGTAGTGGCTTTTCCCATGTTGATCACCAGCTCCGCCGCCTTGCAAAGGTACTCAAAATCAACATCCGCACAGTCGATAGCCACCTCGTCGTCAGTTGCCGCTTTCTTTCCGGCTTTGTTCATCTTGTCTACTTCGCTTTCAAGACTGTACATAACCTCGGGATCGAACTGCGCATTACCGTTATAATCAATGATGAACTTCGTCACACGCTTAATTTCGCTTCCGCTGACGAACGCTCCCTGTAAACGCTGCTGTGTTCCGCCGGTCGGATGATACAGCATATCACCTTTTCCCAGCAGTTTTTCTGCTCCCGTGTTACCCAGTATTATCCTTGAGTCCTGCGGAGACGATACCTTGAACGAAATTCTCGCCGGAATATTAGCTTTGATAAGACCTGTAATTATATCAACCGAAGGTCTTTGCGTTCCGATAAGCAGGTACATTCCGCAAGCTCTTGCCTTCGCCGCAAGGCGGTTGATTTTTTCCTCTACGTGCTCCCTTACCTGAAGCATCAGATCCGCAAGCTCATCTATGACGATTATAATTCTCGGCATATATTCGAAATCCGGGTTTTCGTCTTTCATTGCGTAATACTCATCGGTATTTCTCGCCATAACTTTATCGAAAAGCTCGTACCTGCGCTCCATTTCCGCTACCGCCCAGCTGAGCGCCGCCGCTGCCCTCTGCGGATCATCTATAACCGGCATTATAAGGTGCGGCAGGTTAGAGTAAATATTAAGTTCAACTCTTTTCGGGTCGATCAGTATCAGCTGAACCTCGTCAGGCGTCGCCCGGAACAAAAGGCTGAGAAGCATGCAGTTAATGGCAACCGATTTACCCGATTTTGTCTGACCGGCTATCAGCACGTGCGGCATCTCGTCTATATCCATAAACACCGGCTTTCCCGTTACCGTAAGTCCGACGCAAACAGTTGTTTTGTTTTTCGCCTCGATAAACTCACGGTTCTCAACAAGCGAACGGAGCGAAACGGTTGTGACCTTTTTATTCGGTACCTCAACACCGACAACCGCTTTTCCGGGAACCGGAGCTATTCTCACTCCCTCAGACTGCATTGCAAGCGAAATATCGTCTGTAAGGGCTGTAAGCGCCTTTATTTTTACACCCGGACCGGGCACTATATCATGTCTTGTAATGGTCGGACCTATGCTGTATCCCGCAAGAGTTGCGTCGACGTGGAAGCTCGAAATTTTATCCATAAGCTTCCTCTGCACCTCTGCAATTTCCTCTTCGGTGGTAATATTCGCCATTGGCTGTCTTTCAAGAAGATCGCTTCTCGGATACACGTAGTCCGGGTATCTGAGCCGCCTGTGTCCGTAATACACCTGTCCGGATTCATCGTAGTCGTCGTCCGTTTCTTCTTCGTCCTCATCGGCTACGTCTTCAACTGCTGCTGCGGTTTTCTGCTGATTGTAGTTTCCGGCATCTGCCGCAGAAGAAAAGGGAGTACCGGCCGACTGCGGCTGTGTTATTTTACTTTCAGTCTTCATTTTTACAGCGTTTTTCAAAACGTTTTCCGCTGTACTTTGGGAGGGCGGTGCCGAAACTTCTGCGCTTTCATAGGAATTTGCTCCTGTTGCTACTCCTCCGGAAAAAGGAACCGATCTTTGCGTGTCAGCCCCGCCTGCCTGCACTGCCGGGCGACTCACTTGGCGGGAGTCAGTTTCTCCACTTCCCGTGTACTGAAAAAAACCGTTGCCTGCTCCCGTGTTACCCGAAAGGAAATCTGCCGCGCTTTCTTTTACCGGAACAAATCCCTGCGGACACTGCACCGGATTTTTATCCGGCACGGCGTACATCTCTGCTTCAGCTTGCGTCTTATTGGTAACCGTATCCGGTGGCACTGACGACCCTGACACATGTCTTATAAAGACGTCGTCTTCGTCGTCTTCAGCCGCTTTACCGGGAGCTGACTTGGACTCAGGCTCTCTTCTGGCTACATCGCACGCGATATAACTCTGAGGAATTTCCTTACCTTCCCTGCGCTCATGGGAGTTCATACTCGTGAAGGGATCCGCAAAAGGCGAATACGCTCTTGGAGGCTCGGAACTTTTCGTCTGATTTTTTGAAACAGTTTTTTCTGTTTTTTTGCCTGCACTGCCTTTTTTGAAATCCTCAAAAGATATAAAAGGGTTGGCAAACGGAGAATACGCTCTCGGCATTTCCGTTTCTTCATTTCGTTTTTTTCCGTAGCTTGGAGCAGGCTTTTGACTACGCACTTCCTGCGGCGCCGTTTTTACGGGAGGATTTACGGGCGGCTCATAATAAATATCGTTTGTTACCTTTCTGCCGACCGAAAAATCGACTCCGAAAGGATCACGTTCCGAGTCATCAAAAGCTGATAACGGCGACTCTGCGGGACTTTCTTCGTCATCTTCGTCTGCGTCGAAATCCTTGGTTACAAAAACACCGGGCTTCTCAAAATCAAAAAAGCCTACGTCGCTCGGTCTCAGATCTTTTTTGCGTTTCTGCGACACTGTTTCCGGCATATCGTTCTGACTCTCCGGCACACGGAGAGCAAGAGACGTATCTACTTTCATAGGTCTGTACTGTTCCTGAACCTGAGTCTGACGCACTTTCGGTTCCTCCTGCACCGGAGTATTTTTTACAGTTGAATTTGCCTCCTCTGCCGCCGCACGCTTACCCGAAAGCTTGTCAAAAATCAGTTTGTAAAGTCCCGATTTTCCCAGTCCCGGCAAAAAACAGAATATAACGACAACTGCAAGAGAGCTCAGAACAGCCGCCATAATCTGACCGAAAAGCAGAGTAAAAAGTTTAGCAAAAACGCTGCCAATAACTCCGCCACCCTCTCCGGCAATGCCGTCGGAATAAAATTCCGGTATGGAAAAAGAGACTTCTTTCATTGTTCCGTAGGCAAAGAGCGAGTAAAGTGACGACACAAGGACGCAAAAAACGCCGAGCATTATCCATTTGAAAACAAGAGTATTTTTTCTTGACAAATCACGGTAGAAAAAGGAAACGGCAAGCATGCCGAGAGGCAGCAAAAAACAAAAAGGGCCTAAAATTCCACGAAAAAATCCGCATACAAAACTTCCGAAAGCGCCCGTCCTTTCGCCGAGAACAAGACAAGTGAGAATCAGAAGCGAAACGGCAAGCAAAGCTACGGCTATAATTATGTCGGCGGCGCCGCTGTCGGTACTGCGGCGTTTTTTTACCATTGCTGCGGGCTTACCCGCATGAGACTGAATATTTTTCTTCGGTAGTGTTTTCTTTCTGTTCATCGGTATAATCCTTTCGCAAAATTTACTTATCACCCGAGCCGACACAGGTAATAAGCAATATACCTGTTTAACCTGCTTTCGGAAAACAAAGTTTCTTTATGAAGCCGACTGATATAATCTGCTGCGGTGCAGAGAGTTTACCCTACTATTTTATAGGTAATCCTGAACTCTTACGGCAAAAACAGAACAAATATCAGCTTTTCCGGTGTTTCGGACAGCAATACAATATATAATATACCACTTATAATATATAATTACAAGGGAATTTTGAAAATTTTTCCTTAAAAAAATCGGCGTTAAATTTCCCGATCGTGAATAAGCCGATTTTCGGGTGACATACTATTACCGAGGAAAGGAGTTACTCAAATGAACACAAAAAACAACCAGAATCAAAATAATACAAAAGAAATGAAAAATTCCGGCGATATGAAAAATACAAAAGAAATGAAGAACACAAAGGCTTGCAATTCTCAGAATCAGAACCAGAACAAAAACGAAAGCCGCAGTGCAAAATCTGCATCTGACAGCAAAAACGCAAAAAACGCTGAAAATGCAAAGAACGCCAGAAGCGCAAAAAATGAAAGCACATCGGAGACCGGAAAGGCTCAGAACACCAGAGTTGTCAACGAAAAGTCCGAAAGCCGTTCAAAGATGAGCAAAACCTCTTCTCAGAACAAGAAATAATCAGATATAAAGCCTGAGCCAGAGCTTCCGGATCACTTTGAAACCGCACAAATCACAAAGGTTTCTTTTCCGGAAAAACTGAATTAAAATAAAAGAGTCACCCGCCGTCAGGCAGATGACTCTTTTTGCTGTCGTATTTATTTTTTTAGTCAAAAATCAAAAGCTTTGAAATTAAATGTTTCTGTTTACTGCTCCGTTTTTGTTTACTGCTCTGTTTTTGTTTTCAGCTTACAGGACAAAAACTGCCCTGCTAAAAAAAGCTGTCCGGAGCTCTGTAAATTCTGAATGCTTTATATTTTCTTACCGATTTTTCTCAGCATAAATCCCGGCTTTCCGGGAATTTGGCAAAATCAGATCATGCATACAAAGAAAGCGCAGAGCGCACACAGTCCGCCGAGCACAAGCTCCTTGGGCGTGTGGCGGGTGAGCTGAAGCGACGACCAGACTACCGCCGCACCCGCAAGCATACAAGGAATCAGCCAGACCGGTCCCATGAAGTAAACGGCAAAGAGTAACGGACCGAGTACGCCGCATGCGTGGCCGCTTGCTTTCAGCTTGAAAATCTGATTGAAAATCAGCAGTAAAAATACCGACAGAAGGTAGGAAGCATAAATAAATTTCAGTCCTTCCGACGCACCCGTAACCGCGGAAAACACATAACCGCCGATATATCCGAGCGTACTTGTCACAAATGCAAGCTTCCTCTGTCCGTCTCTTCCCTTGCCTTTGAAACCCGGCATTATGGGTTGAAGCGGATATGCAAGAGTCGGAATCACCGCAAGAAACACGATCGACATAAGCAGGTCAAGCGGTCTGAACATCTCGTTTCTGAAAAAATAAAGTATTACCAGCAGAGCGCTTACCAGCACCGGAGGTATCGTTATAATCCTTATTGTTTTCGCAAGTTTTCTTTTGTTTTTTATGCTCATACTCTTTCCTTTCCGAAGAAAAACAGCGCCACGGTTCCGGGACCTGTATGACTTCCTATCGTTGTTCCTATGCTCATGATTTTAACCTTGCCGTCAAGCTTATCGAAATATCCTTCTATAAGCGCAGCAAGCTCTTTTGCGTCTTCCTCGCACGCAGAGCAGGATATATAGCATTTTCCGCTGTAATCCTTTCCGTCTCTGGCGTTTTCCACCATCTTGTTAAACGCTGCTTTTATCGCGTTCTTTTTGGTTCTGTGTTTTTCTCTGGGTATCAGTTTTCCTTCTCTGCTTACGTTCATAAGAGGACAGATTTTCAGAAGTCCGCCGAAAAATCCGGCTGTTTTGGAAATACGTCCGCCCTTTACGAAAAATGTAAGGTCAGTTGAAAAAAACCAATGCTGAACTGTCTGCCGGTTTTCATAAATCCAACCTTCAAGCTCGTCTAAACTTTTACCTTCGTCACGCAGATCGGCAAGTTTATCAAGCATCAGACCGTATCCCGAAGATGCCGAAAGCGAATCCACCACCGTAATTTTTCTTTCGGGAAATTCTTCCCTTACTATTTCGGCAGCAGCCGTTGCCGAATTATAAACTCCGGATATTCCGGAAGAAAGACTGACGTGCAATATATCTTTGCCTTCCTGAAGAAAAGGTCTCCAGAAAACCACAAATTCGTCGGCGTTGATCTGGGATGTTCTTGTATCCGCTCCTTTTTTCAGTTCATCGTAAAATTTATCGAAAGGCATAGTCTGTCCGAGATCGTCCGGATATTCCTTTCCGTTGAGATAATAGTGAAAATATGCGTACTTTATGTTACGCGAGTCGAGATGCTCTTTGGTAAGATCGCACGTCGAGCAGCAGCTGATGACGTAGTTATCCATTTCTTGTTCCTGCCTTTCATCGGTTGTCCGGGATTTCCGGTGTTTTTCTGACCTCATTATACCCAATTCCCGACGTGTTATCAACCTACCGCATTCTGTCTTTTCTCTACACCTTTCAAACGAACCCGTAGAGTGACATTTTTCGCACTCTACCAATACAAAAACGCGACTCTACTCGTAGTAGAGTCGCGTTTTGGGGTTAGATTGAAAGTAAATAATGGCTTGTCTTCCGAATGTTTTACAAATCGGAGAAATGCCCGCTTCGTGTGCGCTCGGGGATTTGTTTTTCCGGGTTTATTTTCCAAAGTATATTCTTTAAGTTTATTTTTCCGGATTAATTTTTCAAGCTTGTTTTTCAAATTTATTTTTCAAAGTTTGTTTACCGGAATTCAGTTTTTAAGTTTATTTTCCAATATCTGTCTCAGGGATCTACTTCAAAAATATCTTTTTCAACAACGTTTTTTTGAAATTAACTTTCAGATATTTAATCCCTCGGTTAAGATAACCCCTGACTTACTTTTCGGCATCATTTTTGTTTTTTGCTTTTTTGCGGTCTCCGGTAAAAAAATACGAAACTTTAACCTTAAAGCAAAGCACAACGATAAGCTCGGCAGGAATTGCAAGCAGAAGCAGCTGCCAGAAGTTGAAACCAACGGATAAAAAGATGAGGTAAAGCGTAACAATAATGCTGATGACAAGAGCAGAAATTATCGGGAGGTTATACCGCCGCTTTGCCCAGACAGTGCTGAAAACCGTAAGCAGAATGAGCGATATAACAACCGCGTAGCAGAATATCAGCGGATAAGTAAATCCTGCGAGATACATTATTATGAATGCTGCCGCAAAAAGCGTGAAAACAGCAATTACAGTAATCAGTACGATTGAAGTATGGTTAACTTTTGTTACTGCCGGCGGCGGTTTGACATGCTCTTTAAGGAGATAATCAACACTGACTCCGAAAATCTCGCTTAGCTGAAGCAGTACGTAAGCATCGGGGATGGCTTCTCCCCTCTCCCACTTGGAAACCGCCTTGTCGGAGTAATTAAGCACATTTCCGAGTTCCAGCTGAGTCATTTTGCTGCGCAGGCGCAAAGCCGTCAGGTTTTTGGCAAATATTTCTTTTAATTCCAATTCTGCGCCTCCTTAACAGTTATTGTTTAAAGTTTGTAAAATCTGATTTTGTAAACCTCTCGGCGGTATGTACGGTTTTGGAGATAAATAACGGGATAAAAATTTGCATAATTTGTTCTGTAAACATCCTATGCCAAATTATAAATTGAACGAGTGTTACAAAGCCCTCTGTCAGTTTTTCAAGACAATACCGGCCTGCCGGAGAAAAGGTACGCATGCGGTCGATAATTTTTTCATGCGGTGCATTCCGCGGAAAATGCCTGCGCCTTTCCGGATTTAACGTATAAAACCTACGTAAAACCGTGTCTCTTTTAATAATTATAGCTTTAAACATATACGTTTTCAATAAAACGCCGTCACAATTCAAAAAAAATTTACCGTTTCGGCAGTTTCCGACTCAAGCAACATTTTCATAATGCGGATTCGCCACAAAACAGTTTTTGTCATCCGCTTGATTTTCAGCACAGTGCATGAGGGAAAGGCTATCCCGCTTTCACCCTGATTTTTCAGCACAAAAGACAAGTTGTATCGTGCATCTCATGGAACAGTACAGTTAAAGGCACTGAAATGTAAAATAAATATGAATACCAAAAAAAGCCTTGTTTTTTTTACCGTTATATGATATACTCAACCATAAGCGCCGTTGTACGCGGTGCTATACCCGTTGCCCCGCCCGCGGATCTCATCACCGACCGCTCGCTTGGTTCCGGGAAGAAAAAAAGAAAGGTGAAAAAAGAAATGCTTAAGGAAGAAAAACTTTCAATCATCGAGTCCAACAGGGTTCACGAGACAGATACAGGTTCTCCGGAGGTTCAGATAGCTCTTCTCACTTCCAGAATTCAGAATCTTACCGAACACCTGAAGAAAAACGATAAGGACCACCACAGCCGTCGCGGACTGCTTAAAATGGTCGGTCACCGTCGTAAACTCCTTGCTTATCTTCAGAAGAAAGATATTGAGCGTTACCGTGCAATCGTAGAAAAACTCGGCCTGAGAAAATAATTTCCGCCGGGAAAGGTTGCGGAGGGTAACCCCTCACCAGGGCTGCTTCCGTCTCTGTCGGGAGCAGCCGTTTTTTTTAAGTAAAATACCGAACAGCGCAAATGGAAATCTACCGCCCATGCGGCAGGAAGCGGTCTTTTGTGTTTTGCCTGACCGAAACACCGATTTGATTTTTCAGATCTTTTCGGTCACAAAAATCAAGAACATCAAAACCTGTCCCAAAAACGCCATGCGCAAGTTAAAACAAAAGCAAGCAACTATGCGAATTTTGAAAAACCGGAGCGAGATCCCGTTTATGAAAAGTCTTGCACGTTTTTGATAAGCTACATCGCAGTTAAGCAGGTGCAACTCGCAAAAGCCAGAAAGCTATGTCAAAACCGTGAGCGGATCGTTTGCAGGCTAAGTTAAAGCCGACGCTTAGTGTGTTTAAGCCAAAGCCGAGCGCAATCCATGAAAAATCTGCGCAAAACCCAAAAGACCGTTTCTTGTTTGCTGCTGTCCGGAAAAAATATATTACGGAGGAATGTTATGTTCGAAAAATTCAGAAGCTTCGAGTATAATCTCGCAGGCAAACCACTCGTTATCGAAACAGGAAAAATGGCAGGCCTCGCCAACGGCTCCTGTCTCGTTAAGCTGGGCGATACCACGGTACTCGCTACCGCTACCGCCAGCGCAAAACCCCGTGAAGGTATAGATTTCCTTCCGCTTTCAGTCGATTTTGAAGCCCGTCTCTATGCCGCCGGAAAAATTCCGGGAAGCTACAACAAAAGAGAAGGCAGACCGACAGACAAGTCTATTCTCTCGTCAAGAGTTATTGACAGACCTATACGTCCGCTTTTCCCCAAGGATCTGCGTAACGACGTCGCCATCAACCTTCTTATACTTTCCGTGGATCCCGACTGCGAGCCTGAAGTAGCCGCTATGCTCGGCGCTTCCATCGCACTTTCAATTTCTGATATTCCTTGGAACGGACCTATCGCCGGAGTTCACGTCGGTCTTATCGGCGACGAGATCATCATAAACCCGGACTTTAAGCAGCGTAAGGAAAGCACCCTTGAGCTTACCGTTGCCGGATCGCACAAGAAGGTGGTTATGATTGAAGCGGGCGCAAAAGAAGTTCCGGACGACACAATGTTTAACGCTATTATGACAGCTCACGAGGAAATCAAAAAGCTCTGCGCATTTATCGACACCATCGTTAAAGAAGTCGGTAAACCGAAGTTTGAATATCCCTCCTGCGAGCTTGACCACGATATGTTTGATAAGGTTTTTGCTTTCTGCGAAAAAGACCTTATGTTTGCGCTTGACACCGACGACAAAAACGTACGTGACGAACGTGTCGAACCCATTAAAGACGCTATAACTAAGAAATTTTCCGAGGAATATCCGGAAATTGCCGACATCATGGAAGAGCTTATGTACAAGCTACAGAAGAAAATCGTACGCCGCTGGCTGCTTGTCGACAAAAAGCGTGTTGACGGCAGAAGAATGGATCAGATCCGTCCCCTTGACGCTCAGGTTCATGTTATTCCGAGAGTACACGGAAGCGGTATGTTCACCAGAGGTCAGACTCAGGTTCTTACCGTCTGCACTCTTGGCGCTTTGAGCGAAGTCCAGCTCCTCGACGACATCGATTCCGAAACCGAAAAGCGTTATATTCATCATTACAATATGCCCGGATTTTCTACCGGTGAAGCCAAACCCTCACGTACTCCCGGCAGACGTGAAATAGGACACGGCGCACTTGCCGAACGTTCGCTCGTTCCGGTTCTTCCCTCAAAAGAAGAGTTCCCCTACACCATCCGCTGTGTTTCCGAGGTTATCTCTTCAAACGGTTCGACTTCCCAGGCTTCAGTTTGCGGTTCAACACTTGCACTTATGGACGCCGGTGTGCCGATCACCGCACCCGTAGCCGGTATTTCCTGCGGACTTATCACCGAAGAGGACGGCAGCTGGTCAACAATGATCGATATACAGGGACTTGAAGACTTCTACGGAGATATGGATTTCAAGGTCGCCGGAACTCACAAGGGTATAACTTCAATCCAGATGGACCTCAAAATAGACGGACTTACCCCCGAAATAATCAAAGAGGCTTTCGCCGTAACCCATAAGGGAAGAGATTATATCATTGACGAATATATTCTTAAAGCTATTCCCGGACCGAGAGACGAAGTTTCAGAGTTCGCTCCCAAGATGATTTCAATGAAGATCAACCCCGATAAGATACGTGAAGTTATCGGTACCGGCGGAAAGGTCATCCAGAAGATCGTTGCCGACACGGGCGCAAAAATCGATATTGAGGACGACGGAAGCGTGTTTATTTCCGCGGTTAACAGAGATAGCGCTCTCGAAGCTCAGAAAATTATCGAAGGCATTGTCTTTGAACCGGAAGTGGGAGAGATTTACACCGGTAAGGTTACAAGAATAATCCCGATTGGTGCGTTTGTAGAGTTTGCGCCCGGAAAAGAGGGTATGGTTCATATCTCAAAGCTGGAAAATTTCAGAGTTGAAAAAGTTGAAGATGTCGTTAAAGAAGGCGACGTAATCAACGTCAAATTCCTCGGAACTGACGAAAAGGGAAGAATGAATCTTTCAAAGAAGGATGCTCCCCAGCCTGACGCTCCTGCAAGTGCCGTTTCGGAGGACAAGCATTACAGCCGCCCGCTCCGCAAACCAGAATAAAATATCTATAAAATAAATCCCGACCGTTAGGAGCGTTCTCATAAGGATGTTTACAAAATTGTAGGGACCGGCGTCCTCGACGGTCCTTAATACACACATAAAATCGGCGGAGAACTTGTTTTCTCTGCTGCTTTGTGTTATAATGGAACTATCGAAAAGCCTCCCTTGTGTAAAGGGAGGTGCCGAGCGAATGCGAGGCGGAGGGATTGTAAATGCAGAAAGATAGCGAAAAACAATCCCTCAGTCGCTACCGCGACAGCTCCCTTTACACAAGGGAGCCTTTGGACACGCTCGTGCAACTTTAGGGGTATGGGCTTTGCCCGAAGCCTTTTGTAATACAAAGGCGAAACTGGCAATAAAAGGAGAACGCATTATGGAAATAATCATATATGACCATCAAATTTTTGCGGTGAATAGAAATAAGGCCGAAAACTTTTCTGATTCTCTTGTATACAAAGCTAAAGACGGCTTACATCAAATTGATTTTGAAGAGTGTGCAAAAAACTTTGAAGATACCTATTCAACAAATAATAACAGGTGCATTGGCGAAAGAAATATCGAAAAAGGATATATTCTTCTATATACTAACGGTTTACAAACTAAAATCGTTTTTCGGAAAGCTTTCGTCTTTCCTTTCCAAAACTATCTTTTGCACGGAACAAAACGAGAACGTTTTTTGAAACTTCAAAAACTGCTTTCACAGACAAAATATACTACATACGACCTGACGTAATAAAACCCCGACAGACATTCAAAATCTGTCAGGTTAATCTTTGTCTTCCGCATGGTAATTATATCTTATCGGACTACAAGAATATCAAACTTCCTTATGAGAACCAGCCTTTTGGTCGGGATTTTTTCCGCTTACTTTTTTTAAAAAAGCAATCAAAAACTTCCCGCTTTTTGAAAAAAGCTTGGCAAAAACTTCTCTACATTGGGTTTGCGGAAATGCTTATTATTTGCGTAAATTTGCTGTTAGAGCTTTCCTTCAAAACAACAAAACCTACTTCAAACCTGACCGCGAGAAAAGTTTTTTGACTACTTTTTTTCAAAAAAGTAGGAGCTTGGCAAAAACTTCTCTACATTGGGTTTGTTGTAATGCTTATTATTTACGTAAAAATGCTGTTCGACCTTTCCTTCAAAACAACAAAACCTACTTCAAACCTGACCGCGAGAAAAGTTTTTTGCCTACTTTTTTTCAAAAAAGTAGGAGCTTGGCAAAAACTTCTCTACATTGGCTTTGTTGTAATGCTTATTATTTGCGTAAAAATGCTGTTCGATCTCTTTCCAAAACAACAAACCTTACCTCGAACCTTCTCTACAATTATTCAACTCAATTATTCAATATTTGTGTAAAATCATTGTCTGCCATCTCTCAAAAACAAAAGTTATTTATGCCAATACCTAATAAGACCCCCGCTTTTTTAAAAGCGAGGGTCTTGTTTTTTATCAGAAAAAACTTCTCTCCCTACTTTTTTGTAAAAAAGTAGGCAAAAAACTTCTCTACACTTAGTTAGATGGAATAATTTAAATTTGTGTAAAACTGTCAGTCAATATCACCCAAAACGGCAAAACCACTTCGAACCTGACTCTGAGAAAAACTTTCTACATGGATTTGTTGAAAGGCTTATTATTTGCGTAAAATTGTTGTTAAGTCTAACCCACAAACAACAAAACACACTCAAACCTGACCGCGAGAAAAGCTTTTGCCACCTACTTTTTTGAAAAAAAAGTAGGCAAAAAACTTCTCTACTTTGGATTTGTAGAAATGCTTATCATTTGCGCAAAAATGCTGTTCAATCTAACCCACAAACAACAAAACACACTCAAACCTGACCGCGAGAAAAGTTTTTGCTAAGCTTTTTTCAAAAAGCGTCGGTCATTCAGCAAAATTTATTTCTTTACCGTCAGATGTAATCAAAGTAAAGGATTTATCTGAAACATCGGTTGAAGCCTTAACTGCAACGATATCTTTTCTGCCGTCCTTGTAAGGATAAAGCACCGTAACAGTGCGGTAAGTTCCGCTGAATTTTCCGACGTTTACCGGAGTCGGTATCGGTCTGTGCTCGTGAGGTCCGGCGGGACGGATCGGCATAAATCCCTGATAGTAAGGCTCGTGCTGTCCCTGCATATTTACCGTTTCCGCCTTATCATCGGAGAATGCCATAATAAGTCCCACTCCGTCGCCGTAGTCTCCGCAGGCATATCCGTTTTTGTATTCAAAGTCACAGTTCTCGTAATGCCACATAGCTTCGTACTTGCGCTCCTTGTCATCCGGTGCGCTGAATCTGTCGATCACCGCAAAGAAAGGCAGAAGTCCGTACTTTTCTGCGTCTTTAACGAAAACAAGCTTTCTTGTGTGTACTGTTAAATCAAAATCAGCACCGTAACCGTCTGTAAATGAAGACACAGCCGTTTCCCTTTCAGGCGTTATCTCAAAAGTCATATCCGCTTTTTTGTTGATATCCTCATCTGCCCACTTATATTTCGGACGGCAGTTCTGCTCCTTGCCGTCAATCATTACGGTGTTGTGCGCCCTTGTGGAAAGCACGTACTTTCTCATTTCAGAGCTGTCGTAATCATAGCAGCCGCCCTCAGTCAGAAGTTTTTTACCGTAAGCGTTGAGGAGCACATTCAGCTTATCCTCATGCTGATGACCTCTTCCGAACGGTGAAGCGTCCATATATGCCCAGATTGCGTCCTTTGACCAGTCGCTGCGCATTACCACGCTCCCGGCATACGGGAAAGCGTATGACAGGTAATCCGGTTCCTTTCCCTCCGCTCCGTCAGTGGCAAACCAGCGGAAGTCATCCCTGTCCGGATAAAGACCGACCGCCGCCTGCATTTTGCCTCTGATCGTCATTTCGCTACCGTCGTTAAGATCGGGGAGTCTTCTGTCAGGTCTTGTAAGGTGCGGATAGACTTCAAACGCTTTTTCCAGGCGCTGGGTTATCTCTACCGGGGGTTTAACGCCGAGAATTTCGAATATCGAAAGCACCCCGAGATAGTTTCCGTCAACTACGCTGTGATAATTTGTCGAAAGCTCATACTGGAATCCGTCCGGGTAGATCTGAATATCGAGTTCCTTGCAAAGCCTGTCAAGCGCAAAATCGTACCACTCTTTCGAGTCGTTAAGGAACTTGTCAAGCATGGCAACTCTTATCAGTCCGTGCATTTCCATTATAAGCCAGTTTCCGTGCATGCAGAAATTGCGGAGTCTCCATCCGTGCTCGTAAACCGATATGAAAAATTCGGTTATAACACTGTCGCTGAGCATCGGCGAATTAATCATTGAGTACATCTGATTATGCCAGGTCATCAGACGTATTCCCGCCTCAATGGTTCTCCAGCAAACCGTAGCGCCTCCGCCGACATTTTCCGGAACTACCGCCTGTCTTATCCAGCTTGTAAGCATATCCGAATAGGTTTTTGCCGCATTTTCATCGCCTGTGAGCAGATAGTATTTGGCAAGGTGTGAAAATTCCGGGTGCCGTGAAAGCTGCCAGGGCCATTCCTTGTAACCGTTATATGTAGGGTTAAATTCCCAGTCAACCTTATGATCGGCAAAATGGTAAGGTATTCCGCAGCTTATGAACTTGTAGTCCATAATGTCCTGCGCCCTTTTTATGAAATTTTCTTTTCTTTCACCGGTCAGCGACTGCATTTCACGTTTCCAGCCGGCTGTAAGCTTTTCGATATCAGGATTTTTCCTCATGCAGTCGGCAAAAATTTTGTCTGCCGCCGCAATATCATCCTTTGCCAACGCATCCTTTATCGGCGCAAGCTCCGGAATTTCAAGGTTGACATGTTTTTCAAAAAATTCTCTGTGACTTGTTCTGGGTCCGATCTCTGCCATATCATTTTCCTCCTTAACGGATCATTTTTCCGCCGTAAACGGCGGTTTTTATAATCATTTGAGCAGAAAACTCAAATTAATTCTGAAAACTAAAAGGTTGGTCGGTGCAAAATACAGGTATTTGCTTTGAAATGCGGAACGTTGATGTAGGTCAATGTCAGACAAACTGAATTTTACGCTCAGCAATAAAATGAGCAAAAAGTATAAAATATCGGTTTCAGACCTGAAAATAGACAGTGTTTTCCGTACCGTCGGGGAATTCAAGTTCAAGATAATCAAGAAACGCCCGTATCTTTTCGCGGTTCAGCCTGAACGTTATGCAGAAATTATACCTGCCGTCATCCCGGGTAAGCGGCATACTTTCCGACTTCACATAAGTAGCTCCGAGTACGCTTGCAGCACTTAGTAACGAAAGAAGGCTTTCGGTGTCCGGGCTGTCAAAAGAAACCCGCACATAACAGCTTTCTATCGAACCCGCAACCGGTATTTTAACTTCCGGAGACCTTCCGAGCAGAGCGTATTTTGTAACCTGACCGTCACCCTGCACGGCACAAACGCATTCGGTTATCAGTTCATATTTGTCGATAAGCTTACGGAAAGCGGTAAGAGTTCCCTCTTCGGAAGTCTCGACCGGCAGGATACAGAAATCGGCTCTGCCGTTGTAAACTTCTTCGCACACCGACTGAAAATCTGTTGCAAACGACGCCGCAGGATTGCTGACCAGTCGGCAAAATGCTTCGAAAGCTTCGTCTGCATGGATAT
This sequence comes from uncultured Clostridia bacterium, assembly GCA_944391815.1. Taxonomy (GTDB): domain Bacteria; phylum Bacillota; class Clostridia; order Oscillospirales; family CAG-272; genus SIG673. The sequence goes on from CALXUV010000009.1 coordinate 27,007, forward strand.
TCTTCATATATGCTATTTTGCATACCGGATTCTTTGGAAAAGCTTCCGGATTTGACTCTGACTGTCTTTGCTCTTCCTGTTTTTTATCCGGACTAACCGGGCGTTTATCCGCATATGCAGAGTTCAGGTCACAAAGGAATGCTTTCATTCCGGCAAACTCTGCCGTTCTTACCTGTTTTCTGAATGCTTCTGCCGCACGGTTTTCCGTCTGTCGGTCAACCGGACCGGAAAGATTTTCCTCCCGTTCAAAAAAGGTGCTTAATTCTTCAGGATCGCACCCGTAGCCGACATTACGGGCAGCCTCTGACATATTCAGCAGCTGCATGTCAAGCTCGCCGGAAATTTCCGAATCGGATTTTTTTATATTCCCGACGATTATTTCAAAAGCTTTCTTTTTTTCCATACCCTATCGCAGGATTTCCTTATTTTAACCGAGCAGATCGGAGAGAATTTCGGTCTCTGCCTTCATGAATTCTCTCATTTCGTCCGCCGTCAGACGCCTGTTATTCATCTGTGCAAGCAGATAAAGGTGCTTTGCTATACGCTCATTTCCGTTTTTCTCAAGACCGTTTATCAGGCGGCTGTTTGTGTTCAGAACGAGAGTTTCATCCTGTCCCGACATTCCGGCGTCTTTATCCATTCCGTACATTCTCATCATCTCACCGAATCTGCGGCTCTGCTCCGACACGGTTATAACTGCCGCAACGCTTTCGTCCTTTAACGCCGCAAACTCGACTTTAAGTCCGTCTTTACCGCTTACCTTACGGAAAAGTGAAACCAGATCCTCGCTCTTTTTCTCTTCTCCGCCGTGCTTTATCGCACCCGCAACCTCGGAATCAACGCAGGCAAACCGAACCGGACGTTTTTGTTCAAGCATACTGATAAACTGTGTGTCTATCACTTTGTCAAGCACGACAACGTCAATACCTTCTGCCGTAAACATGGAAATATACTGCGCCTGGAGCACTTTGTCGTTTGTATAGTATACAGTCTTTATCTCTTCCTTTCCGGATTCTTTTTCTCCATCCTTTTCAGCACTGCCGGTAGAGTCTTTTTCTGCGCCGGTGTTTTCGCTTTCCTGTTTTTCTTCCGCCTTGTCGGCAGGTTTACAGTTCTTTTCGAGATACTCGTCAAGTGTGAGTTTGTCACCGGAAGCTGTCTCAAACATAAGAGCATCTTTTACTCGGTCATAGAACTTGCCGTCACGCATACATGCATACTCAACGAAAATCTTTATGTCGTTCCAGATCTTTTCGTACTGCTCTCTGTCGGAATTTTTCATGCCGGTTATCTTATCGGCAACCTTCTTTGCTATATGCGCAGTCAGTCTTGTGACATAGCCGTTGTTCTGCAGATAGCTTCTCGAAACGTTAAGCGGAAGATCCGGACAGTCAAGCACGCCTTTGAGCATCAGCATGTAGTCAGGGATAACTTCCTTTATGTTGTCAGCAACGAATACCTGATTATAGTAAAGTTTTACTTGACCTTCAAGGCTGTCAGTTTCGTAGTTGAGCTTCGGAAAATACAGTATTCCTTTGAAGTTGAGCGGATAATCGGCGTTTATATGGATCTGGAACAGCGGATCACGGTAGTCGGAGAACACCTTTCTGTAAAACTCTTTGTATTCTTCTTCCGTGCAATCAGAGGGGTTTTTCAGCCACAGAGGCTGGGTGTCGTTTATCGGCTTTTCCTTGTTTTCAGACTCTTCGCTTTCGCCGTCTTTTGCCTCTGACTTGTCTTTCGGCTTACCCGCAACCTCGAAATATATCTCAACCGGCATAAAGCGGCAGTACTTTTCAAGCACAGAACGTATTTTATATTCTTCAAGGTATTCGCTGTTTTCCTCGTTTACATGCAGGATAACATCGGTACCTCTGCCCGATTTTTCAAAGGGCATGAACTCAAAATCACCCGCCTCTCTGCAAATCCATTTAACCGACGGTTCGTCTCTGTAAGATTTACTTATAACCTCGACGGTGTCTGCCACCATGAACGCCGAGTAAAATCCGAGTCCGAAATGACCGATAATTCCGCCTCCGCCGCTCTTGCCTTCGTACTTCTCGATGAAGTCGAGCGCACCCGAAAGTGCGATCTGACATATATATTTCTTTATTTCATCGGCACTCATACCTATTCCGTTATCGGAAACGGTAAGCGTTTTCAGCTCTTTATCAAGCGTTACCGTTATGCGGTACGGCTCATCGCTCTCCTTTGCTTCCGACAAAGAGACAAGCCTTTTGTGTTTGGTTACCGCATCGCACGCATTCGATACGAGTTCCCTCAGGAATATCTCTTTTTCCGAGTAAAGCCACTGCTTTATAACCGGAAATATATTTTCGGTACTGACCGAAACTCCGCCTTTTTCGTTTTTCACTTCGTCCATTTATTACACCTCTTTTATAACTCTTTTATTACATTAAGGCAAGTATACCAAAACCGACTGTTTTTTTCAATAGTTTTCATATATGTTTTTAATTGTTTTAATATGACGTTAACAAAATATAAATAAATTTTGTTTTTCAACACCGCCTTGTAACTGTTTTTTTGTAGCATGAGATCAGACCCGAAAACCGTTTTTTCAGTTTCGTCATCGCTTTATGTCAGGTATTTGCGGCTGTTTCTGTCGGTTCGAAAATGCATTTGCACATGCTGAAAAAATATTTAAATAAACAGCCACACAATACAAGGATAAAGCCTGAAATCAGGTCACAGAAGCAGCTGTCAGCATAAGAATCAAGTCGCAATAACTGTTTTCATAGGCTATCCGCAACAAAATGATCAAACAATTGAATTACGTTTTTTACAGCTGATTGTCAGTGTACAAATCAAGTCCGGACAGCAAGTATTTACCGGCGAAAAAGCGGTTATGCATGATTGACAAAAAGGCAGATGTGTGGTATAATGAATGGAAAACAAGTAATATTATAGCGTATACCGAAAATAAAACGGAAGGTGGATTTTATATGAACGCAACCGAAATGATAAAACAGATCAAAGGCGGTAACTATGATGACCGTTTTGCAAAGCTTTACGGCACCCACAAAGCCGCTGCACAGAAAACAAGATATATTGAGGCGATAAATGAATTCACAGCTCTGTACGGCGACCGTGAAATAACGCTTTTCTCGGTTCCGGGACGTTCCGAAATTTCCGGAAACCATACCGACCACAACTGCGGGTGCGTTCTTGCGGCAGCGCTTGACCTCGATATCATCGCCGTGGCCTCTGAAACCGATGACGGTAAAATTTCCGTAAAAAGCAAGGGATTCCCGATGGACGAAATCGACATATCGGTTCTCTCTCCCGACAGCTACGATGATTACAGTGCCGCTGCAATCATCGCCGGTATCTGCGACGGTTTTGCAAAAAGAAACTTCAGATACGGAAGTTTTGTCGCCTACACAACTTCAGATGTTCTGAAAGGCTCCGGAATTTCATCTTCGGCGGCTTTTGAAGTACAGATCTGCAACATTCTTAATCACTTCTATAACGACGGAGTTATCCCCGCACCTGAGCTTGCAAAAATATCACAGTACGCCGAAAACGTCTTCTTCGGTAAACCGAGCGGTCTTATGGATCAGACGGCTTGCGCGGTCGGAGGATTTGTTGCCATAGATTTCGAAAACCCCGAAACCCCCATTATAGAAAAAGTGGATTTCAGCCTTGAAAAAGCCGGATACAAGCTCTGCATTATCAACACCGGCGGAAATCATGCCGACCTTAACGAGGATTATGCTTCCATTCCGCAGGAGATGCGTCTTGTCGCTTCCTTTTTCGGAAAAACACACCTGCGTGGCGTAACTTACGACCGGATAATTGAAAATCTTGCAGAACTGCGCCGCATTGCAGGAGACAGAGCCATACTGCGTGCCATGCATTTTATCGAAGAAAATATAAGAGTAACAAACCAGAAAAAAGCGCTCCAGTCGGGTGATGTCAGAACATTCCTTGACGGCGTTCTTGCTTCCGGAGACTCCTCTTTCAAACAGCTTCAGAACGTTTTCACAGTCAAAAACGTAAAAGAGCAGGGACTTTCTCTGGCACTTGCGCTTTGCAAGCACTATCTCGACGGCAAGGGCGGGGCTTACCGTGTCCACGGCGGAGGATTTGCCGGAACTGTTCAGGCGTTCGTACCTGCGGATATCTGCGATGATTTCAAAAAATTCATGGATAATTGTTTCGGCGAAAACGCCTGCGCTGTTCTTAACATCAGAAGCGAAGGCGCATGCAAATTCTGATTTTATAAGAATTTTTCAGAAAAAAATTGCGCTTCATCGCACCCGTAATTGGGTTTTGTTAAAATGATGCACTATGTCTTAAACTTCTGTGGCGTTATTTAAATCAGTGTCGGGCTGAAATTCCCCGAGGTCAAAACACACGATCTCTGCTCATTGATTTAACCGGCACGTCAGTTAAAAACATTTATTACCGTTACCGTAAACTCAGCCAACAACACTGATTTTAAAACAGAATCCGAGGGTTAAGCTGAACGTAAACCGGATTTTAATAAAAACACACACGGGTAAACTAACTTACGCTGCGTTTAAAAACTCACAATAACATCATAGCTTCACGAAAGGAAAGAAAATGACCGGCACCGATTTTTTCGCTTCTCTTGCTTCCGGCTCGAAAGCCAATTGCTACGTAATAAAAACCGCCGACACGGTTCTGTTAATTGACGCCGGTCTCTCTTTCAGGAAAACAAGCACAAGGCTTATGAGTCTCGGACTGACTCCGGATATGATCGACGCCGTTGTCATTACCCACGAGCACTGCGATCACACTGCAGGACTTCCCATGCTCGCCAAAAATATAAATGCACCTGTTTACATGACAGAAGCGTGCTATCTTTCTTACATACGCAGCAAGGGTTTCGACCTGCGCAACCGCATTACGCAAATCGGTACTCAAAAGGAAATAAGGGTAAAAAGCAGTGTCATTGAAACATTTTCGGTGCCTCATGACAGCGCCGACTGCATAGCTCTGAAAATCAGCTCCGGAAGTCAGTGTTACGGAATTTGCACGGACACTCCGGTTCCTCCTCCTCCGGACTTTTTTCACGGTTGCTCAGCTGTGGCTGTTGAGTCAAATTACGATCCGGAAATGCTTAAATGCGGAAGTTATCCGGAAAACCTCAAATACAGAATAATGTCTCGCTGCGGTCACATGTCAAACGACGGGGCGGCAATGTATGCCGCCGAGCTTGGAAACCGGGGCTGCTTACGCATAATGCTTTGCCACCTCAGTCTTGAAAACAACACTCCCGAAATTGCACGCCGGACTGTCGGAAGCCGTTACCGAGGTGAGTTGCTTTGCGCCGCTCCGGACAGCGTAACACTTTGCGCAGGCAACTTGTCAGATACGCATTTTTCAAAATCACAGGAAAAAGAAACACAGACAAAAGAAATCACGCCGACGAAATTAACGGCAGAAGCCAGAGAGAGACTACTGCCATGCTGAATGTAAAAATAGTTACAATAGGCGGACTCCGTGAAAGCTATTTGAGAGAAGCGGCGGCTGAGTACGAGAAGCGATGCAGACCTTATTGCAAGCTTTCGGTAATCGAACTCAAAAGCGAAACTGCACTTGCGGGTGCGCTCGAAGATAAAAATTACAAAATTGCACTCTGCGTTGAGGGCAAAGAACTATCTTCGCCCGAGCTTTCAGCTCTGATCGAAAAGGCTGCCGTACAGGGTGCCGGAGGTGTAACTTTCGTTATCGGCGGAGCAGACGGTCTTGACGAAAAAAGCAAACAGCTTTGCGATTTCCGTCTTTCTTTTTCAAAGATGACTTTTCCTCACCAGCTCATGCGTGTTATTCTGACCGAACAGCTTTACCGTGCTCTTAATATTTCTGCCGGCGGTCATTATCACCACTAACCCCCCCGCTTTTTGAAAAAAGCTTGGCAAAAACTTTTCTCGCAAATTAGTTTGAGAGAGATTTGCTGTTTTGGGAAGAGATTTAACAACGTTTTTTCTCAAATAAAAAGTATTTCAACAAATCCAATGTAGAGAAGTTTTTTGCCCCCCACTTTTTGTAAAAAGTGGGTCAAAAACATTTCTAGCAAACGAGTTAGAGATAAGTTTGATGTTTTGGGAAGAGATTTAACAACGTTTTTTCTCAAATAAAAAGTATTTCAACAAATCCAAAGTAGAGAAGTTTTTTGCTTACTTTTTTACAAAAAAGTAGGTGGCAAAAGCTTTTCTCGCGGTCAGGTTTGAGTGTGTTTTGTTGTTTGTGGGTTAGATTGAACAGCATTTTTGCGCAAATGATAAGCCTTTCCACAAATTCAAAGTAGAGAAGTTTTTTGCCTACTTTTTTTCAAAAAAGTAGGTGGCAAAAGCTTTTCTCGCGGTCAGGTTTGAAGTGTGTTTTTCTGTTTGTGGGTTAGATTGAACAGCATTTTTTCGCAAATAATAAGCCTTTCCACAAATCCAAAGCAGAGAAGTTTTTTGCTTACTTTTTTACAAAAAAGTAAGCCGCTTTTTGAAAAAAGCTTGGCAAAAACTTTTCTAGCAAACGAGTTAGAGATAAGTTTGATGTTTTGGGAAGAGATTTAACAACGTTTTTTCTCAAATAAAAAGTATTTCCACAAATCCAAAGTAGAGAAGTTTTTTGCCTACTTTTTTTCAAAAAAGTAGGTGGCAAAAACTTTTCTCGCGGTCAGGTTTGAGTGTGTTATGTTGTTTGTGGGTTAGATTGAACAGCATTTTTGCGCAAATGATAAGCATTTCTACAAATCCAAAGTAGAGAAGTTTTTTGTAAAACGAAATTGATATAAGTTTGTTGTTTAAGGATCATATTAACAATAGTTTCTCACAAACAGGATCGAGGCAAGCTTTGTTGTTTTTGAAAGAGACTGAACTACAATTTCACGCAAATTAAAAGTATATCCACAAATCCAATGTAGAGGAGTTTTTTGCCTACTTTTTTACAAAAAAGTAGGTGGCAAAAGCTTTTCTCGCAAATGAGTTTGAGAGAGATTTGCTGTTTTGGGAAGAGATTTAACAACGATTTTACACAAATAATAAATATTTCCACAAATCCAAAGCAGAGGAGTTTTTTGCCTACTTTTTTTCAAAAAAGTAGGAGCTTTTTTCAAAAAGCGGGAAAAAAAGGAGAAAAGAATGACTTTTTCAGCTGATACCGCCGACGTTGCGGTAATCGGCGCCGGACATGCCGGTGTCGAAGCGGCGCTCGCCTGCGCCAGAATGGGTATGAACACCATATTATTTACGCTGAGCCTCGACCAGATTGCAAATATGCCGTGCAATCCGTCGATCGGCGGAACCGGCAAAGGTCACCTCGTGTATGAAATAGACGCACTTGGTGGCGAAATGGGTTACGCTGCCGACAAAGTGACAATGCAAAGCCGCACGCTCAACCTCGGAAAAGGACCTGCCGTTCACTCAAAAAGGATTCAGGCGGACCGCATGCTTTACCATTCAATTATGAAAAAAACATTGGAGGACTGCCCCGGACTCAAAATAATACAGTCGGAGATAGTTTCAGTCGGAACGGAAAACGGCAGACTCTGTTCGGTTACAAGCCGCCTTGGCGCCGTTTACAGCGTCAAAGCCGCAATTATCTGCTCGGGCACCTACCTTTCCGGAAGAGTCATCACAGGTCAGACAGCTTACGCTTCAGGTCCGGACGGCTCGCTTCCATCTGTCGGACTGAGCGATTGTCTAAGGGAACTCGGAACGGAAATTCTGCGTTTCAAAACAGGCACTCCGCCGAGAATTCACAGACGTTCAATTGACTTTTCGGTTCTTGAACGTCAGGACGGTGAGAATTATTTTGCACCATATTCATTCAGGAGCTATCCCGAACTGACCGCAAAACGTGCAACTGTCCCCTGTTACATCGCCTACACAAATGAAACTACGCACCAAATTATCCGAGACAACCTTCATCTTTCGCCGCTCTATTCGGGCGTAATAAAAGGTACCGGACCGAGATACTGCCCGAGTATCGAAGACAAGGTCGTCAGATTCGCCGACAAGACCCGTCACCAGCTTTTCGCCGAACCTATGGGATTCGATACCGAGGAGATTTATCTGCAAGGCTTCAGCTCGTCGCTTCCGGCAAATGTCCAGCTCCGCATGCTGCATTCACTGAAAGGCTTTGAAAACGCTGAAGTTATGCGTTTCGCCTACGCCATTGAATATGACTGCATAAACCCTCAGCAACTCAGCCCAACGCTTGAGTTCAAACACATCCCGGGACTTTACGGAGCCGGTCAGTTCAACGGCACATCCGGTTACGAGGAAGCGGCGGCTCAGGGACTTGTCGCCGGCATCAATGCCGCCCTTAAAATTCTCGGAAAACCGCCAATGATTTTATCACGCGACAGCAGTTATATAGGTACACTCATCGACGACATCGTCACCAAAGGCACAAATGAACCCTACCGGATTATGACGTCACGTTCCGAATACCGACTGCTTCTGAGACAAAGCAACGCCTGTTTCCGACTGATGGAGGAAGGAAGACGAAGCGGACTGGTTTCAGAGGAGAGATACAGTCAACTTTGCGGGGAGCTCAGCGAAATCAAAAAAGAAATCGCTCGGGTAAGTTCAAAAACAATTGCACCCGGAAAAGAAATAAACGACATTCTTACCGAAAACGGCACCTCGCCGATTTCAACAGGCGTGAAACTCGCTGAGCTGATTAAACGTCCGCAGCTGAGTTATGAAAAGCTCGAAAAGGTCGATGATGAGTATAAAAAATTACCGCCAACAGTAAGAATTGAAGCCGAAATCCGAATAAAATACGAAGGTTACATTTCACGGCAGATAGAAGACGCTGAAAGAATGAAAAACCTCGAAGTAAAAAAGCTGCCAAGCGATATTGATTACGCGGAGATCAAAGGTTTAAGACTTGAAGCGAGACAAAAACTGAATAAAGTAAGACCTGAAAACATAGGACAGGCGAGCCGCATAAGCGGAGTTTCACCGGCTGATATTTCGGTACTTCTCATCTGGCTCAAACTGAATAAGTTATAAACCAAATAATATTGAGAATAAATCCTATTAATATAAAATTAAAGTCAGAAATGCCATTTATTCTATCATCTAAGAGTAATACAAGTATAAAAAAGACTTTAATTGCTATATACAGCTAATCATTGCGAACGTGTATAAAAACGTACAAACGAAACACATCTGAAATAATTCAACATTATTTAACACAAAGGAGCAACTAATGACTTCTTTTGCTCATATTTTTCAACAAAGCCTGATAAATAATAATTTATCTGAATATTCTGATAAAACCGAGCTTTTTGAAAAACTGTACACGGAACTTACTGAAACAAATAAACATATCAATCTCACAGCTGTCACAGAACCGGAAGAAGTATGCGGTTTGCATTTTTGCGACAGTCTGACTGTATGCAAATATCTTGGAGATTCAAAAAAACTGCTTGATATCGGTTGCGGGGCAGGATTCCCTTCACTCCCCATAGCAATTGCTTTGCCTCAGCTAAGTGTAACCGGAATGGACAGTACCGGCAAAAAAACCGAGTTTGCCGCAAGATTCGCAGAAAAATACGATATTAGTAATTTCAAAGCTGTAAATGCAAGAGCAGAAGAGTCGGCAAAGACCGATTTTCGTGAAAGTTTTGACGCAGTAACCGCACGAGCTGTCGCAAAGCTCAGTGTACTTGCCGAGATAGCGCTTCCTTTTGTCAGAACAGGCGGCATTTTTCTGTCAATGAAAGGCCCGTTGGGAGCCAAAGAAGCCGAAGAAGCCGAACCCGCTGTAACATTATGCGGCGGAAAAACAGAGTCAATTGTCACTTTAAAACTTCATATAGGAAACGAAGAACAGACACGAACACTTGTTTTAATCAGAAAAATAAGTCCGACACCGCAAAAATATCCGAGAATGTATTCTAAAATAGTAAAATCACCGCTTAAATAAAAGAGGAAACTAAATTTCCAATAACTTAATATTGATTTTTTCATCAGCATTTAATCAAACAGCCGGCAAGACCGGCTTGTTTTTTTCTTATATTTCAAAGCTGATGAAAAATAAAATCAAATAAAAAAACATTTTATGTAAGTTAAATAGCCGTAAATATTTGTAATTATGTTATCCAAAGCAAAAATCGGAATTAATAACCTTGTTTTCATAAAAACCAAAAATGAATCATAATAAAAACAAATTATAACAATATGTATCGGTGTAAATAATATTCCGGATCACATTGATTTTCCGTCGCATAATATTACAAATTAGCAATCGTTATTACACTTTGGTGACTTTTACGCAGATTTTCTACAAAACAAATGCTATTTCAACGGCGTTTTTCGCTTGAAAATCCGCAAATATAATGATAAAATGCAATCAAAAGAATTTAATATATTTTCGGAGGTTAAAATGACAGGTACAGTTACAAAAAGCGATATAAGCAAGTCTGAATCTTACAACATAAGAATGATTGATATAGAAAGAATCATGCCTAACCGTGCACAGCCTCGGACAATTTTCGATAACGAAAGTTTATCGGCTTTGTCTGAAAGTATAAAAACACACGGAATTATCCAGCCACTGACTGTCAGACCGTATCCTGATAAATCAAATTTATCGAACTTTCAGTACGAACTGATCGCAGGAGAAAGAAGATTGCGGGCTTCAAAACTTGCCGGACTGAAAAAAGTTCCTTGCATTGTGACAGAAAGCGATACAAGAACATCAGCCGCTCTTGCTATTATAGAAAACCTGCACAGAAGTGATCTTAACGTTTTCGAGGAAGCAACTGCGATAGCCGCTCTTATAGAAATTTACAAATTAACCCAGGAAGAAGCAGCCCAAAAGCTTTCAATGACACAAGCTGCTGTCGCCAATAAACTGAGACTTCTGAAACTTACCGCCAAAGAAAAAGAGGAAATATCGAACAACAATTTAAGCGAACGTCACGCAAGAGCTCTACTGAAAATAAAAGACATTGCAACCAGAGAAAAAGCACTTGAACACATAATAAAATATAGTCTTAACGTCAAGCAAACAGAAGAGTACATAGAAAAACTGACGAGTGAACCTGACAGCAACAAAAACGGACGGGAAAAACCGAAAACAAAAGATTTCAAGGATTTGATTTTCAGTATAAGAAGGGCAGTAGAGCAGACAAGAAACAGCGGGCTTGCCATACGAACCAAACAAACCGAAACAGACAGTGATATAGTTGTCACTATATCTATACCGAAAAATCCGACAGTCGCAACTGCTTAAACAGAAATACATACACATGATTTTGTATATATTTATTTGCCGGAAAATCAGCAGTCAAATATAAAAATCAATCCGAAAATGCTAAAAAATCCACACGGAATATTTTTGACATATTAAAAATGTATGCGTATTCTATATTATCAAAATTCGACACTGATTCCTGATAAAGATAATATCGGTAAGCAATTTATATTTAAACCAAAACCGTTCTTACCCCGATATTACTGCTAACAACGATAATAAGTCGGAAATTTTCTTCGTAAAAGACTATTATCTTATAAGCCTGATTATATTGCACCATCAACTCTGAATTAAAAGCATTACTAACTCTGAAACCCACTATCAAACTTCACATTTGCGCCGATGTTTCACGTGAAACATCGGCGTTTTCAAAATTGCATAAAAGATGATTCATAAACGCAATTAAACCACTTATTTTCGGTAAAATATACATTTTATTGTAAAAAAACAAGTGAAAGTGTTGACAACAAGGATATAAGTTGTTATAATTAAGTAAAGCAACGGAAAGGATAAAAGCAAATGATTATTTCATTCACTAATCAAAAAGGCGGAGTGGGAAAAACAACTTCCGCGGTTAACATAGCTGCAACAGTGGCAGCAATGGACAAAAAAGTGTTGCTGCTTGATCTCGATCCGCAAGGAAACGCTTCGACCGGCGTTGGTTTAATGGACAGAAGCTCCCTGAACTCAAGCTATAATGTTTTATGCGACGGTATGCCTATTTCCGACGCAATTTATCATACAGAATTCAAAAATCTCGACGTTATACCGTCTTCAATAGATTTAGCAGGCGCTGAACTCGAAATAGCAGACACAGAATCGAGAGAGCGCATCCTCAAAGGCGCACTCTCAATTATTAATGACCGCTATGATTACATATTTATCGACTGCCCGCCGGCTCTCGGTTTGCTGACCGTCAACGCTTTGGTGGCAAGCGACGGCGTAATAATCCCGTGTCCGTGCGAATTTTACGCACTTGAAGGACTTGTTCAACTAACAAACACCATCGACAGCATCAAAGAATATCAGAATCCGGATTTAAAAATCGTCGGGCTTCTCATCACAATGTATAACAGCAGGCTTAACCTGACTCAAAACATATTAAACGACTTACATTCTCACTACGGAAATCTCGTGTTCAAAACAAGAATCGCAAGAAACGTAAGATTAACCGAGGCTCCGGCTTACGGAACACCTGTTATTTACCTGGACAAGTTTTCAAAAGGAGCCCAGAATTACATCGAAGTCGCAAAAGAACTGATTGACAGAACTGAATGATAGCAAAACCAACGACATTCAGATCAACTAACACACTGAGACACAAAACTTTATTATTCAGAAAAAAATAAACTCACAAATCACAAATCAAGGCTTGAAATTCTTCAAAAAACATCCAATTAATTGATTAACACGTTGTACAACACCAAAAAACATTAACTTAGTCAATAACAAACAGATCTTGTCATTGACTATTCAGTATATAATCCGCACGAAAACTGTAAAACATTCAATTACAGATTCAAGCTTTTTAACCATCGTAAAATACTGCAATCGATATTTTTCTATAAGTACATTTCAAATTAACCGGAATCCCCACCAACACACATACAATGTTTCACGTGAAACAAATAAACCAGAGAGAAAGGAAAGGCAAATGATCAATAAAGGAACCGCAAAAGGCCTCGATGCGCTTTTCAAAAGTCAGGGCACAAAAAAGCAAGAACATGACTCTCCCAAAACATTAAAACTGACCGAACTTGAACCCAGAAAAGATCAACCGAGAAGAAATTTCGATATTGACGCATTGAATCAACTTGCTGATTCGATAAAATCAAACGGTGTTCTTCAACCAATACTTTGCACAAAGCAAAGCAACGGAATGTACAGCATAGTTGCCGGCGAACGCAGATGGCGAGCCGCAAAAATTGCAGGTTTAAGCGAAGTACCGGTGTTAATTATAGAAGCCGACGACAAAAAAGTTGCCGAAATTGCATTGATCGAAAACCTTCAGCGTGAAGACTTAAACGCAATCGAAGAGGCCGCCGCATACAAATCACTCATAACCGATTACAGCATGACACAGGATGAAATGTCGAAAAGAGTCGGAAAAAGCAGAAGCGCTATTGCTAACAGTCTCAGACTTTTGGATCTTCCGGACGAGGTTTCCAAAATGGTCGCTGAGGGCACCTTGAGCGCCGGTCACGCAAGAACTTTGCTCGGACTGACGAACAAAGAGGATATCCCCAAAGCAGCCCAGGCAATAGCAGCAAGGGAACTTTCTGTAAGAGCTACCGAAGCATTGGTCAAAACCATGAACAACGCCAACGCAAAACAAGCCAAGACAGTCGAACCCAAACCTTTAAAAATAGATTACTGTGCCGAACTCGAAAAAAGAGTTGAGGATGTTATCGGCAGAAAAGTCAAAATCACATCAAAAGGCAACGCAAAACGGATAGAAATATCATTTGCATCCAACGAAGATCTCGAAGAGCTACTCAAAATGCTGTGCGGAGACGAATTTTTCGAGGATTTTTGAGCAATTTAAACAAGTGTCAAACACTTGAACTGTAGCTTCAAAAAGCCGATCAGCAAATATCAAAAAACGTATTTTAAAAGTTAAATTAACCCCTGATTTCCTTTAATTTATAACAAAAGTACAAGCATAAGCAAAAGTAAATTGCTGCAATCATTCAACCCGAAATCCCAATCGACAGCAAATCAACAATATTTTCATTTATTAATGAAATAATCTTGAATTCAAAACATATAGGAATTACAGAACCCTATTCAAACCCAAGCATATCACATTCAGAAAACATAGAAATTCCCAAAACAACATACCCGCAAAACACATCAACAAAACTAACTATCAGAAAATATCTTTTACAACATAAGAATACAACAGCTCATTAATAAAGATATAACAAGGCAACACGACCCCTCGAAAACCAACACTTTATCCAAAACAAAGCGATCAAACAAATATAACAGATTAACTTTAAGCAAAATAAGGAAGGCAAAAAGATGTTAGACATAAAAGTTATCAGAGACAACCCAGACGAGGTCATAAGCAGACTCGCAACAAGGAACAAAGATTACAGTGCAGAAATCAACAAAATTATAACCCTTGACAAAGACAGAAGAAACCTGATAAGCGCAACAGAGGCAGTTAAAGCACACAAAAACGAGATTTCCAAAAAAATACCCGAAATGAAAAAGCAGAACCTGGATGTAACTGCAATTTTCGAAGAAATGAAGAAACTTTCGGACGAAATGAAAGAAGACGAGGACAAACTCGCCGCAATTGACAAAGAGCTTGAATTTTTGTTGTTATCGGTGCCGAATCTTCCCAGCAAAACCACCCCAATCGGAAAAGACGATAGCGAAAACGTCGAAATAAGACGTTACGGCGAACCCCGTAAATTTGATTTTGAACCGAAACCTCACTGGGAACTCGGTCAGAGACTCGGAATACTTGATCCTGAGACAGCCGCAAAAGTAACAGGCGCCCGCTTCCATTTTTATAAAGGACTCGGAGCAAAGCTCGAGCGTTCACTGGTTTCATTTTATCTCGATACTCATACCGCTGCCGGATACACCGAGATTTTTCCGCCTTATATGGTGAACAGAAACTCAATGCAGGGCACAGGTCAGCTTCCAAAATTCGAAGAAGACGCTTTCAAGGTCGAGGGAACCGATTATTTCCTCATACCGACTGCTGAAGTTCCGGTAACAAACATGCACAAAAACGAAATCCTGTCCGCCGAAGATCTTCCGATCAAATATTGTGCTTACTCAGCTTGCTTCAGAGCTGAAGCCGGAAGTGCAGGACGCGACACAAGGGGACTTATACGCCAGCACCAATTCAATAAGGTAGAGCTGGTAAAATTCGCTCATCCTGATCATTCTTACGAAGAACTCGAATCTCTGACACTTGATGCGCAGAACGTTCTTAAACTTCTCGGACTTCCTCACCGCGTAGTAGCGCTTTCCACGGGTGATATCGGATTCAGTTCGGCAAAAACCTATGATATTGAAGTATGGATGCCGTCTTACGGTAGATATGTAGAGATTAGCTCCTGCTCTAACTTTGAAGATTATCAGGCAAGACGCGCAAACATAAGGTTTAAAGAAGACGCCAAGTCAAAAGCAAGATATGTACACACGCTGAACGGTTCCGGTGTCGCTGTCGGAAGAACAGTCGCCGCTATAATCGAAAACTTCCAAAGAGACGACGGAGGAATCGACGTCCCTGAAGTTTTGAGAAAATACATGGGAACCGATATAATAAGATAATCAATGTTTCACGTGAAACAAAAGGAAAGGTTATGAAATTATCTGATTTACTAATTTACACCGGCGAAGTGCCGTTAAAAATAATTATCTGGTCTATCTATATAGGCGTTGTCATCGCAGTAATAGCTTCATTTGTAACTAAATCAAATTTCGGAAAGTTTGTTTCAGCTCTGATTGAAAAGAACGCTTCAACTCCTGAAAACGCTTTAAAACCCAATGAAACCGGCGTAAAAATGAACATTTTCATCAAAGCAGCATTAAAGAACCATATGCATTACAACAATTTCCTCGTAGCAATAACTCCGGACGGAAAATTTTACGCAAACTATACTTACTGCGAAAGCGAGCCGGTTTTAAAGGAATATAAGGCGATAATCAGAAAAAGCAAAATCAAAAAATCAACCAAAGACGAAGCAGAAGATAATCCGATAACAGAAGAAACTATATCTGAAACCAAATCGGAACCGGTAACCTTTACTGATAAAAAGGAAAGGATAAAATTCGATCCCTCCCAAGCCAGATATTATCTGCCTAAGGAAGTACAATCAAAAGCGGAATCGGTTTACGGATACAAGAAAACAAATATCGCTTACGTAATTCTGGGACTTGTAGCATTCGCTGTTGTAGCATATTTTTCCGAGTTCATAATCGAAGGCTTACAGGACATGTTCGGAAACATCGGTAAATAGTTTTTAACAGTTTCATTTGGTTTTCCACAGACTTTTCAACAGATTTAATCAAAAATGTCATATTTTTCAATCAAAAAGGGCTGAACACAGCCCTTTTTATTATAGTTTATTAATTTAATTGATAATATGGAAATTGATTTTAAAATTGTTATTGTTATTGTAAATGTAAGTGCAATTGTATTTGTAATAAAAAATAAATACAATAAAATCCGGACTTGCGACGCAAGTCCGGATTTTGGTTTGAAAATGAAATTAAAAAATCGATTTTTAATTATTGTTTGTAATATAAGTTACGGAAATCAGGTGAATTTTAATAGAAAGCAATTCAAATCAAAACTACTGTTTTCGACATTTTTCGGTTATATATTACACCGAAATAGTATGCTATAATTTATAATTGCTATTTTATGCACTGCCAATATTTACCAATATATTTATTTCAACCTCTGAATTCCGAATAAACTCAGCAATTATTTAATAAGCTCTCCGAAACACTTTCCGAAAGCACATGCGGCATTTGACTCATCGGTATCTATGTGCATTGCGAGTTTGAACTTTTCGCTTACTCTGATGACTACATCTCCAAGAACGGAAGTTCTCGGGCTTTCGATCTTAACGCTGACAATCTGACCGTTCTCAACACCGTAAGCCTCGGCATCGGCAGGAGTCATGTGTATGTGGCGTTTTGCAACTATAACACCGCTGTCAACGGTTATTTCACCTTCAGGTCCGACAATTTTAATTCCGGGTGTTCCTTCAAGATCTCCGCTTTCACGCAGAGGAGCGTCAACGCCAAGTGTACGGGCATCGGTATACGAAAGCTCTACCTGAGTATGCGGACGTACAGGACCGAGAATTATTACGTTTGCTATTTCTTTTTTGGGTCCGACCAACTTTACTCTTTCCTCGCAGGCGAACTGTCCGGGCTGACTGAGATCCTTTTTGAATGTCAGGGTTGCGCCTTTTCCGAAAAGTTTTTCAAGATCTTCAGTAGAGAGATGTACATGTCTTGCCGAAGTTTCGACTAATATTTTTTCCATTTTATTTTTCCTTTCGTATAATAATCGTTTTTTCTCATTATACTATATTTAAATGTAAAAGTAAAGGGAATAAGCAAAATATTTCAAATTTTGTTGCAAAAACTATACCGAAAGAGGAATAAGAAATGCGGAAATCAAGCTCTTCAAATCTTAATATTGAAAATATCAGTGTAGCAAAAAATACAAAACGAAAAGAAGTCCGGCTATCAGAACCTTCTGCCGCTCCGCAAAACAGAAGAAAAACGGCGGCTTCGTCTGTTGTCAGCAATACAAAAAACAATTCCGTAGAAAAAAGAACCGGAAAAGAAAGCTCTCGGGCTGCAAAAAAAACAGAAAAAAATGCAGCCACGGAAAAACCAATGAAAAACGCAGCACAAAAAAACTCAGTGCGTAGCCAAAATACCGTAACTTCAGCTTCCGTGAAAAAAACGACAGCTTCATCAGGAAAAGCTCCATCCGCAAAAGACAAAGCAGACGACTACGAGGTAGCCGTAAGAAAAGTCGGCAGACCGAGATCTTCTGAAAAACGCGTCAATAATATTTCCGGAAAATCCGGTAAACTTATGGGATCATCCGAAAAATCAGATGCAGTTACGGCAGAAAATCCGGTTAAAAAAAGAGGAAGACCACTTAGCGACAGCTCCGGAAAAACGGAGTCTGTCAAAAACGGCGCAGGAAAAACTGCCAAAACAAGAAACAAAACACTTATCAGCGACTCCACAAAACTTATGTCTGCCGAAAACGGCACAGGAAAAACTGCCAAAACAAGAAACAAAACACTTATCAACGACTCTGCAAAAACCATATCACCTAAAAATGCTGTAGGAAAAACCGCCAAAATAAGAAACAAAACGCTTATCAGTGATTCCGCAAAAAATATGTCAGCTGAAAACGCCGTAGGAAAAACGGTAAAAAGAAGAATGCCGTCAGGAGGAAAACCGGGTAAAAAATGCACGATTTCCGATAGGTTCTGCTACCGTGATCCCGATCTCCCGATTGACTGCGAAGACGCCGTAAAATCTTCTGCGGAAAACAAAACCGCCGTATCCGGCAAGCGTTCGGCGCATAAAAAGACCGAAGTGCAAAGCAAAAAACCCTCAGAACAAAGAGTAGCATCAAAACGAAATAAAATATCAGTTTCAGAAGCGTTTAACGTTACCGAAAACACCGACGATCTCACCCGCAAACGCGGAAGAAAGAAAAAAACCGACTCCGAAAGTACGGAAATCGGTTTTATGGCGGCAGGCAAAAACATCGGAAATGACGGCGAATATGTTTCCGTTACGCCGAGAAACAACGACCCGACTATTCCGTCAAAACCAGGGATTGTCAAAAGTCCGAATCGCGCCTATCGGTTTTCCGAAATACTTCCGGACGGATATAATCCCGAGGATCCTGTAACCCCGAAACGCGGAAGAAAGAAAAAAGTTTCAGCAAACTCGCTTACCGACTCGGTTGACTCAGCCGTAAATTTCGTTAACACGGAGTACAGCGGCTATATGGGGGTGTCACCTCAAAACAGAGAGCAGGCAGGAACACAAGAAACAAGCTCAGTCGCCAAAAACGCCGCACCCGTATTTTATGCAGTAAGCGGAAAGGGTAAAAGCGAAGAGCAACAGAGCGAAAAAGATCCGTCCGAACCTCCGATCCCGGACAAATCGGTTTTGACCGAAAAGGACGGCGTAGTTATAAAAACAATAGTAATTGCAGGTCAGATTGAAGGGCATTCGCTTCTCCCGCAAGGGCAGAAAGCCACCCGTTACGAAGAACTGATTCCTCAGCTTGTGGAAATAGAGGAGAGTGAAAAAATTACAGGTCTGCTGATGATACTGAACACCGTCGGAGGCGACGTTGAAGCAGGATTGGCGCTTTCCGAGATGATAGCCGGAATGAAAAAGCCGACTGCCTCGCTTGTTCTGGGAGGCGGACACTCGATAGGAATACCTCTGGCAGTATCGACGAAACGTTCGTTTATCGTACCGAGTGCTACGATGACTTTGCACCCTGTGAGAATTACCGGAATGGTGTTAAGCGCTCCGCAGACTTACGTTTATATGAACAGTATGCAGCAGCGCATAATTGACTTCACCTGCTCGCACTGTTCAATGACTCCCGAACGTTTCAACACCCTGATGCTGGGCAGAGAAGAACTTTCCACCGATCTCGGCACTGTCCTTGACGGAAAAAGGGCTGTAAAGGAAGGGCTGATTGACACTCTCGGCGGCTTGTCCGATGCTATTTCCTTCCTCAAATCCCCCACTTTTTGTAAAAAGTGGGTCAAAAACTTTTCTCGCTGTCAGGTTTGAGGTGGGTTTTGGTATTCGTGGGTCAAATCGAACAACAATTTTACACAAATAACAATCATTTCCACAAATCTATGTAGAGAAGTTTTTGCCCCCCACTTTTTGTAAAAAGTGGGTCAAAAACTTTTCTGGCTGTCAGGTTTGAGGTGGGTTTTGGTATTCGTGGGTCAAATCGAATAACAATTTTACGCAAATAACAATCATTTCCACAAATCTATGTAGAGAAGTTTTTGCCAAGCTCCTACTTTTTTGAAAAAAAGTAGGCAAAAAACTTTTCTTACAAAGGAGTTTTGGGGAGCTTTGTTGTTTCAGGGGAAAATTTGACAACGATTTTACTCAAATAATAAGCATTTCAACAAATCCAATGTAGAGAAGTTTTTGCCAAGCTTTTTTCAAAAAGCGGGAAGTTTTTGCCAAGCTTTTTTTCAAAAAGCGGGAAGTTTTTGCCGAGCTTTTTTCAAAAAGCGGGGGAGACGGTAAGTTTGATAAGAAGTGAAATGTCATCAGGCTGAACTTTAGCCATGTGTGCTGCCTTGTTACGCCGGACAGCTCCGCACTTTTCGCACTTACTGATAATTATATACCCCTTTTTGGGATCTGTCTCGACTTTAACAGGGCGCAGAATTCCGCCGCAGTCAGAAGCCCGGTCGCCGGGATTGATATCAAGATGAAGGGAGCAAAGACAAAACGGGCAATGATTTCTTGACGTATATCCGAGCGGCTCAACTTTTTTACCGCAGTTGACGCAGGTAAAACCGCTGTCGTTTTTTCTGAACCTTTTTTCATTTAAATTTTCCATAAAATCTCCTCAATTTGTTTTTCAAAACAAAGTTTTATTTCAAGGCATGGCTGATTTACACCCAAAGTCAATTCATTTTGATCAACAAAACGCATTCCCGGCAAAGCACGCTTTCTTTCATTACAATACGCACCAAAGCGGCTAATATTAACAGATTAGTAAAAAAATAATCATCCTGTCGCTACATTTTTTTGCTAATCTATTAGAGCGTCAATTAGCATTATTTACTATATAAAAGTTTTGAAAGGATAAGGCTATGCTTAATAGAAAAGTCACTAAATGGTCGAGACTTGTTGTTTGCGTTCTGCTTGCTGTGTTAATGGTTTGCACACTCGGTCTGGCTGTTTTTGCCGAAGAAACCACAACAGAAGAAAAGTCGGCATTGGCAAAATGGTGGGAATCCTACAATCAGTATATAGGCTACGGTGTTGCCGCTGTGCTCGCCGTTGTGATAGTTATCGTAATTTACTGGTGGATCCCCAAAAACCCCAAGAAAAAAGACGTTTCAAAGAAGAAAAAAGAACTTCCGAAAAAAAGCTGAATGACTTTTTGCCCGGCATACGCCGGGCTTTTTTCTTTGTATTTTATTTTTGCAAATAAATTTCCGTAAAAATCCGGAAGTCAGGCGTAAATTCATTTAATTTTTTATCGGAAATTTCTGATTTGTTATATTTATGTTCAGAAGTAAAATCAGTTTTTTTCAGGCGCATTTTTAACCGAAACTGTAAATTCGTTATAACGGTTTATTTTCCTACACAGAAGTTTCTGAAAATTTCCGCTGTCACGTCCTCGGAAACGGCACGTCCGTCCACCTCTCCGAGAGCCATTAACGCCTGTTCAAGGTCAAGTCCGCAGATATCGGCGCTCAGCCCCGACAGCAATGCTTCTTTTGCACGTTCCACCGACTCAAAAGCCCTGCAAAACGCCGAAAACTGCCTTGCATTCGCAACAACAGCCTCTCCGCTGTAATCTATCTCTCTTTCTACAAACTGCCTTTCTGCGACCATTTTAAGCTCTTCGATGCCTTCACCGTCAGCGCAGCTTATTTCAGCCGTTACCACACCGTCGCCAAGCAAACTTTTGAGCTTATCCACCGTTTCAGGCACCGCAATATCCTCTTTGTTGAAAACCGCAATTACAGGGATCCGTCTTTCTCTTGCCTCTGAAATAAGGCCTATTATCTCCTCGTCTTCGCTTCCGATCTCACCCGAAACGTCGAAAACCGCCAGCAAAAGCTCCGCTTCTCTTGCTTTCGCTCTTGCCCGTTCTATACCGATCATCTCAATTTCGTCACCGCTTTCACGTATTCCGGCAGTGTCCCAAAGTCTGAGAACCACCCTGCCCGCCTGAACTTTTTCCTCGATTACGTCTCTTGTCGTACCGGCTTTTGAAGTAACTATCGCCCGGTCCTCGCCGCAAAGCCTGTTCATAAGCGACGATTTGCCGGCGTTCGGCTTACCTATAATTGCGGTTTTCACTCCGTCGCTTACCGCCTTGCCGTGACGGTATGTTTTAATGGTTTCCGAAAGCTTACTCTTTACCGTTTCAAGTTTGTCTGCTATCTCATCCGAAGTAAGTTCAGAAAGGTCCTCTTCCGGGTAGTCGATTTTTACATAAACAGCACTGAGCAGTCCCGATATTTCACGGTAAATTTCTTCTGACCGGCGTTTAAGCACGCCCTGTGTATGCGATACGCAAAGGCGCAGTTTTTCCTCGCTGTCCGCATCTATAAGCCCGATGACCGCTTCCGCCTCCGTAAGATCAATTTTTCCGTTTATAAAAGCCCGCTTGGTAAATTCTCCACGCTCAGCCGGCACTGCTCCGCAGTCGAAAGCAGTTTCAAGTACTCTTTGCGTAATCAAAATACCGCCGTGACAGCTTATCTCGACGGTATCTTCGCCCGTGTAGGAATGCGGATTCCGATAAATCACCGCTATACCGTCGTCTATTACATTACCCTGCGACACAATTCTGCCATAAACCGCACTGCCGGACTTTACCGATGAAAGAGCGCACCCTGAAACCGGAAAAAACATCTTTTCCGCTACCGTTATAGCTTTGTCGCCGGACAGTCGTATTACCGCAATGCCGCCCTTGCCGTAAGGCGTTGAAACCGCCGCTATTGTTCTGCTCATGTTTGACCTCTCTCCCCTACTTTTTTGAAAAAAAAAAAAAAAAAAACTTCTCTACATCGGATTTGTGGGGATAATGATTATTTGAGTAAAAATATTGTTTGATTTGACCCACGAATACCAAAACCCACCTCAAACCTGACAGCCAGAAAAGTTTTTGACCCCCTTACTTTTTTGTAAAAAAATAAAAAAAAAACTTCTCAACATTGGATTTGTTGAAACACTTTTTATTTACGTAAAATCGCTGTTCAATTTCTCCCCAAAATGACAAAAACTCTACAAACCTGACCGCGAGAAAAATTCTCTACATTGAATTTGTTCAAATACCTTTTATTTGCGTAAAATTGCCGTTCAAATTCTCCACAAAACGACAAAAACCTCTACAAACCTGACAGCAAAAAAGTTTTTGACCCCTTACTTTTTTGTAAAAAAGTAAGCAAAAAACTTCTCTACAAGGATTTCTGGGAATGGCTTTTATTTGCGTAAAATGATTGTTCAATTTGACCCGCAAATACCAAAACCCACCTCAAACCTGACCGCGAGAAAACTTCTCAACATCGGATTTGTGGGAATATTCATTATCTGTGTAAAATCGTTATTCAATCTCTCCCCAAAACATCAAATCTCTCTCGAACTCGTTTGCGAGAAAAGTTTTTGCCAAGCTTTTTTCAAAAAGCGGGAAAAAGCGGGGGAAAAAGCGGCTGTAACGGGTGAAAAACAAACACAGAAAATTATGAGCGCAGACCGCCCGCAACATTTTTTGCGTTTACTTTTCCAATTACCCGTAACAGCCGCTTTTTTAACCCTGCTGACCGTTCTTTCCGACGTAGTGAACAACAACTCTCCGGTTGTCGTCACTTCCGATAGAAGCGGTTCTGACCATACTGTCACCCTGAAGCGCCGAATGAATTATTCTTCTCTCGTAAGGCGTCATGGGATCAAGCGATATGTTTTTTCTGTACTTTTTGACTTTTTCAGCCGTCCTGCGGGCAAGATTTTTAAGGGTTTCCTCTCTGCGTGCTCTGTAACCTTCAATATCAACGGTTATCTTCGGACTTTCTTCCTCTCCCTCGCTGCGGCTGCCGTTCAGCACGATATTTGAAAGGTACTGAAGTGCATCAAGAGTTTCTCCGTGTCTGCCGATGAGCGAACCCGCCCCTGCACCTTCGATCTTTATTATCTTGCCGCCCTCGCTGTTAAGCTCACCCGAAAGAGATGCCGCCGCATCGTTTATCCCCATAGCGTTAAGCACGCCGTTGATGTAATCGATTGCAGTCTGCTCAGCTCCCGTTTCGATATAAACCCTTACCTTAGCCGGGGCTTCGCCGAAACCCAGAAATCCCTTTTTCGGTGCTTCAATTATTTCATACTGTACTCTTTTAGCGTTTACTCCGAGCTTTGCAGCCCCGTCGGCTATGGCAGCCTCAACCGTTCTGCCCGTTCCGATTTCCTCTTTAATCATTGCTTTATCCTTTCATGCGGTGTTAACCGTTATTTCTTTTCGCCTTTATCCCTTGAATAGTCCTTCATCGCAACCGGTGATATCAGGCTGTCCTGAACCTTTCCCTTGTCGTTTTTAGGCTCGGTATCCACAACCTTGGCATTGTATTCATCGTCATCGATATGGTGAAGCGATCTTACCCTCGGCCTGTCCGGATCCTTGAATCTTTTTTCCGGTCTTTTTTTCTTTTTGCCGCGGATCCATCTTTCGGCTTCCTTATAATCCTCTTCGGTAAATACCGGGTAGGGTTTTACTTTTACGAATATAAACTGCTGGAGAACTCCGAGAAGGTTCTGATATATCCAGTATATACCGATAACCGCCGGAACTCCGAAGGTTATGAACATTGAGAACGCCGGAAGCATAAAGTCCATAATACCCATTGAAAGTTTGACGTCCTCTCCGCCCATCTGCATCTGGGGAGACTGATAAGAAAACTTTCTTGTCAGCTTTGTGGAAAGGAATACAAAACCGAATGTAAATATCGGTATGAGTATCAGAATGTTTACGCCAAGCTGCGGAGTCTGTGCAAGGTCAACGCCGAAAACGGTGAAATCCGGAAGTCTTCCGAGAAGGTCCTCTCCGATTCCCTCAACACCGGAATATTTTGAGAAATTCGCCTTAATGTCGGTAAGCAATGCGATCTCATCCGTTACACCGCCTACTTCCTTTAACTTTGTGACAACACTTTTTTCAAGGTTGCAGAAGTAGGTCAGCGGGTGTCTTATAACGTTGTAAATAAGGAGAATTATCGGCAACTGGATAAGCATCGGCAGGCAACCTGCGAACTGGTTATAGCCCTCGCTCTTATAAAGCTGCTGTATTTCCATCTGACGTTTTTCACGGCTTGCCCTGTCCGTCTTTCCTTTGTACTTGTTCATTATAGCGGTTTCTCTCGGGCGCAGGCTTGCCTGTTTAAGAGAATTTTTATGCTGTTTGATTGAAAGCGGAAGCAGAATGATTTTGATGAAGAGCGCAAACACAAGAAGCGCCAGCGCATAGTTAAAGGTGAACGAATAACAGAAATTCAGCAGCAGCGCTATCAGTTTGTAAATTATATCCATTAAAAATCCTTTCGTTTACCTCAGAAGAGGTTTTCCTTGGTATAAAATATTCTTCTTTTTTCGGGACTGCGGGTTTTAACTCCGCCGGTTTTCGGTATTTTTTTACGCTTACGCCTGGGAACCGGGTCGTCACCGCCCGGAAAAAGCGGATTGCATCGCAAAATCCGTATAAGCGCCGGAAAAATCCCGAAAACTCCCCACTCGCTTATCGACCTTTGCGCATATTCAGAGCATGTCGGTCTGAACCGGCAACAGGGCGAGCTTTTCAGTCCGGAAATGTATTTCCTGTATATTTTTATCGGAAAAGTCAGTATTTTTTCCGTTGCAACGCAAATTTTTTTCAGCACTTTTTCTCTCTTTTGAAATTCTGAAATACCGTTCGACTTATAAAATGTGATTTATTGAGTCCGGAATAAAAATCCTTACTTTAAAACGTCTTGAGTTTGTCTTACACCGCACGGTTTTCAGAAGTGTTTTTCCACTTCCGGCAAAACGCCGGATTATTTAGCTTTTTACATCCGGAGCAAACCGGACGATTTTCAAATATTGTACGTCCGGCACAAATCCGAGAAATTTACGGTCTGTTCTGAATGTCCTTTATGTGTTTGCAGAGCCCTGACCGGCGTCATACTGTTGCTGATCGGAAACGTTTTGATCGCACCCGCAACCGCTCATTTTTTCCGTTATCATTCCCAGCTTCTCAAAAAGTCCGTGCATTTCCGAGGCAAGGTCGGTGGACTTTGCCTGTTTTGCCGCCTCTCTTGCGGCAATCACCACAAGGTAACCCTTACGCAGGCAGTAACTTTTTTCCGTTTCATGCAGAGCCGCCCGTATTATCCTTTTTACCCGGTTGCGCTCAACCGCCGTTCCGATTTTTTTGGTGACCGTAAGCCCGATGCGGTTTATCGCTTTTTTCTGCGGGTGCGCCTTTTTCAGCCGGTTTGCTTTTCTGTCCTTCAGCACATACACTACCGTATATCTGCCTATCGCTTTTTCCCCGCCCTTGTACACCTTACCGTAAAGATGATTTTCGCTTATGGCTGTATTCTTCATTTTTTCTCACTAAAAAAAACAGATGTACACACCCTGCGTCCATCTGATGATATTGATTTTTTGCCCCGAAGATAACACGCAAGTGATAACACGCAGAATGTTTCACTTGCGTGACTTTATGGCATTGGAAAATCAGTAGCTGAGTCTTTCTCTTCCTTTTGCGCGTCTTCTCTTCAGGACTTTTCTTCCGTTCGCCGTACTCATACGCTTACGAAAGCCGTGCTCTTTTTTTCTCTGGCGCTTTTTGGGCTGATATGTTCTGAGCATTTTACGCACCTCCGTTCCTTTTCTTGTCAATATTGCCGCAAGTCTGTTCTGTCCTCCGGCAAATCGCACTATATCTGCATTGTATCCAATATTATATACTACGCACAGGCGTTTTGTCAAGTATTTTTTTGTTTTTTTATTACTTTCCGACGCACGGAATTTGTAAAAATTGTGTTAATAAATTCCGTCCATTATTGTATTATATAATATATTATGTTATAATCTTAACAATACTATATTAATGTTATTTCTTTTAGATTAACTTCGGAAAGGAAAATCAGATGCAGGAATTCGAAGAAATATGGGAGTACGTCCTATCGGAACTGAAAAACATATACTCCGAAACAGTTATAAAAGTGTGGCTGCGTGACTCGAAAATCGAAGATATCACCGATTCGGCAGCGGTTATCTACATTCAGAGCGCATTCAAAAAGGAGATCGTCAGAAAAAATTACTCAAAATCGATAGCCGAAGCGCTGGAAAAAATTTTCGGTTACAAAATGGATGTGGTTTTCCGCTCCGAGGGTGAAATGCCATTCAGCGGAACTATGCAGAATAATACAGGCTCACAAGGGTATACAAACGGCGGAAACGGCGTTCCGGCAGGCTCACAGGGGTACGCAAACGGCGGAAACGGTGCACCGACGGGTTCGCAAGGATACGCTAACGGCGCAAACGGTGCTCCGGCTGGATCACAAGGATATGCAAACGGCGGAAACGGCGTTCCGGCAGGCTCACAGGGATACGCAAACGGCGGAAACGGTGTTCCGACAGGCTCACAGGGATACGCAAACGGCGGAAACGGTGCCCCGGCTGGATCACAGGGATACTCAAACATTTTTTCAAACACTGATGTAAATTCAGGTAATTTTGATTTCAGCAATTCTGATGTCACCAAAAGCACACCGGTAAACGTAACGGAAAATAATTCCGAAAGACTGTCTGCAATAGGTCTTGACGACGAAAGCGAACCGGACTTCTACTCTGTCGGAGAAAACCAGAGCAGTTCCCCGGTCATCGACTCAAATGAATATACCTTTGACAACTTCATTGTCGGTTCATCAAACAAATTTGCGCACGCGGCTTGCGTTTCGGTGGCGCAGAATCCTGCCCATTCGTATAACCCGCTGTTTATATACGGCCCGAGCGGTCTCGGAAAAACCCACCTTCTTTACGCAATAACTCACGAAATACATAAAAATAACCCCGACTACAACATAATTTACGTCAAGGGCGAAGAATTCACAAACCAGATGATCGAAAGCATAAGCAAAAACTTAACGTCCGAATTCCGTGAAAGATACAGAAAAGCCGACGTACTGCTTATAGACGACATACATTTCATAGCCGGAAAGGATTCAACTCAGGAGGAATTTTTCCATACCTTCAACGACCTTTACGAGCACAAAAAACAGATAATCCTTACATCCGACCGTCCGGCAAAGGATATACAGAAACTTGAAGAGCGTCTGCGTACACGTTTCGAATGGGGACTGAGCGCCGACATACAGCCGCCGGACTTTGAACTGCGTGTGGCGATAATGAGAAAGAAAGCGGAAGCACTCGGAAAGCCGTTTTCAAACGAGGTACTGAGTTTCCTTGCCGAAAAGCTGACAAACAACATAAGGCAGATGGAAGGTGCGATAAAGAAAATCATAGCGTACAGCTGTCTTAATTCCGAAGATGTGACAATTTCTCTTGTGACATCCTGTATATCGGATCTGCTTACCGACAACGGAAACCTGAAAATAACTCCTCAGAAGATAATAACGACCGTTGCGGAAAAGTACAACGTTTCGGAAAACGATATATACAGCAATAAAAGGACAAGCAATATTGCAAAAGCAAGGCATATATGTATTTACCTGATAAAAAAACTGCTTGATCTTTCCTATCCGGCTATCGGCAGGATTCTGAAGCGTGACCATACCACAATGCTCCACTCATACGAGACGATAGCAAACGAGATAAAAATAAATTCGGTTTTTGAAATCGAGATAAACGAAATGATAAAGGAATTCAGAAGCTGAATTTTCCGGGGCGTGGAAAAGCACTTTTTTTCGGTGAAAATAAACATTTTGCGTTAAAGCAAGCCGTGCGGTAAAAAGTCGTGCGGTAAAAAAAGCCGTGTGTTAAAACAAGCCATACGTTAAAAAGTTTTGCAGTAAAAAAAGCCGTGTGTTAAAACAAGCCGTAGGTTAAAAAGCTCTGCAATAAAAAAGCTGCGGAAAACCGGGTTCCTTTAAAATAAAAAAAGAAAAACTGTTTTTCAGGCAGGTAAAAATCTGCATTCGCTGAAAATATAACATTTTCATTCGCTAAAACATCTACCGTTGTCATTTGTCAAAACGGGTACCGGTTGCATTCGCTGAAGCACTACCGTTTTCATTTGTCAAAACGGGTACCGGTTGCATTCGCTGAAGCACTACCTTTTATATTCGCTGAAGCACTGCCTTTTACATTCGTCAGAAAGCGTAACTTTTACATTCGTTAAAAAAATACCGTTTAAATTTCAAAAAACACATATAATCTGAAATTCGGCTCTGACCGACAGTATTAAAGATAAAGGAGTCAAAGGAGAAAAACAAAGGATGATTATCAAAGTTAACAAGGAAACACTTTCAAACGCGGTTCAGCCTCTGCTCGGAGCCGTTTCAAACAAAAATACCCTCGCGGCAGTCGAAGGTATACTCATCACTACAAACGGGGACGACGCCTGTACGCTGACTTCGTTTGACCTTGAAAAAGGTTACAGAATAAAAATTCCGGTAAAGGTTCTGGAAAGCGGAAGTTTCATAATAGGCGGCCAGCGTTTCAGTCAGATAATAAGAGCAATGCCTGAGGGTGAAATAACCGTCAGCGTCGATTCAAGACTGAGAGCCAAAATTGTCGGAGGAAGATCCGAGTTTGAACTTTCCGCAATGGACGGAGCCGACTTCCCGACTCTTCCCGAATTCAGAAGCGAAACGGTATTTTCGGTAAATCAGGGAGTTCTTCGTTCCATGATAATCAGAACGTCTTTTGCCGTTGCCCAGAACGAAAGCCGTGCCGCTCTTAACGGTGCTTTCTTCTCTTTCCGCTCCGATGAAGTAAGCATTGTCGGATGCGACGGAAACAGACTCGCTGTAAGAACACAGAAATGCAAGGTAAGCAAACAGGGCGAAAAAGAACCGGACATCTCTCTTATACTTCCGGGCAAAACACTCGGGGAACTGCTGAAAATGCTGAAAAACGAAGACGAAGATATCAGGATAACCGTAACAAGACGTAACGCGGTATTTGAATCGGACGGACTGCTTTTCTTCTCAAGACTTATCGACGGAGATTATCTCGATTACGGAAAATTCATACCGTCAAGCTCGAAAATAAGCTGCGTTATAGAAACCGAAACATTTATCGAAAGCCTTGAAAGAGCGTTTCTTGTTTCGGAAGACAAGACTGTCGGACAGACAAAGAGCTACGTCAGATGCAAATTCTGTGAGGACAGCCTGAAACTTTCCTCAGTTTCGGCAAACGGAAGGGTAAGCGACGAAATATACATCGAAAACAAGTCGGGACAGACGCTTGAAATAGGTTTCAACTGCCGTTTTCTGCTCGAAGCTCTGAAAGCCTGCGGAAGCGAAAAGGTCAGATGCGAAATGAATACCCCACTTTCCTGCATGGTAATCAAACCTGCAAGCGACAGTGAAAGCGAAGATTTTCTCTACCTTGTTCTCCCGATAAGGATGAAAGACTGAAATATTCACCTGCTTGAATTTCTTGACAGTCTGTAAAAAACAGTCCGGTGAAAACGTCCCGGTTTCCGTAAACCTGAGTTGCATATAAACATGCCGGTTTAGTTTTTACTGTGTACCGTAATTTGCCGAAAAGAGTCACATATCCTTTTTTACGGTTATTAAAATTTGACGTAAATGTCACCCAACCTTTTTACGGTGCACTCTGAGCTGATGAGAAACGCCACTTGTCTGTTTTTATCTGTTCTGATTTGAAGAAAAACGGCTCAGACGTCAAAAAAATCGGATGAATTAAAACAATAAAGATCAATTAAAGCGATAAAAGTGGATTAAAGAAATTAAAGCGGATTAAAGCAATTAAAATGAAAGGTTTTTTCACATGGTTTGCCGCGAAATAACTTTAAAAAATTTCAGAAACATCGAAGACGAAAAAATTTCTCTCGGTGAAAATGTAAACGTTCTT
>CALXUV010000010.1 GCA_944391815.1 uncultured Clostridia bacterium
CTGACTTGCCACTTCTATGACAGCTCCGAGAACATCGTGACAAAGACTGTAATTATAATTTGTACCTGGCTCAAATAAAAGCGGAGTTTCCGGAAAAGCATTTACTACTTCAACAGTACCGGCGTCAGGATTGTCAGTAAAAACTTTTCTTATCGGAGGTGTGGATAGGTCATAAGAAAGCCCGCCGCGCATAGCAAAAAGATGTCTGATTTTCATTGTGTTCTGACATTTTTTTATCTCATTTCCGGACTTGAAATAAAGGTTGTTATAGGCCGGAAGATATTTTCCTACCGGATCCTCAATTGAGATAACCCCTTTTTCAACCAGGCGCATAGCGGCAGTACATGTGATGACTTTTGTTGCGGAGTAGAGAAAATAAAGTTCGTCGCCTTTAAGCGGAATTTTTTTGTCTGCGTCTCTGAACCCGCAGTGATATCTGAAAATTTCTCTATGATTGTGATAAATAATAACGTCTGAGGAAGGAATGCCCTGTTTTTCGATAAACTTTTCGAGATTTTCCGTGACCATATCTGATCCTCCTTTATATCAACCGGTATTATTCAGTTTTCCTGAACCGGCTTTATTTTGAAAGCTCTTCTTCAAGGAATGCAGTAAGTTTTACAGGATTACCTTTTCCGGCGGTTTTCTGCATGCACTTACCCATCAGGGATTTGAAAGCAGCGGCTTTACCGGCTTTGTAATCAGATACCATTTTCGGGTTTTCACTTACCGCTTCGATAGCAGCTTTTTTCAGCACTGAATCGTCGTTTATCTGCATAAGTCCGTTTTCTTCTACGAATTTACGGGGATCTGCATTGTTGGTGATGACTTCTTTAAGCACTTTTTTCGCGGTAGAAGAGTTTATATCGCCCTCGCCGAGCATTTCGGCAACTTCCGAGAAAAGCACCGGATCGGCAGCAACGGTTTCTGAGTCCTGGGAAACAAGCCTCGGAAGCTCGGATATGAGAAGGTTGGCAAGAATTTTTTTATGATGTGTGTTTTTTGCCGCCTCTTCGAAAAACGCAGCGATAAAGAGTTCACTGACGATTATTTCGGCATCGTACGGACTGAGTCCGTATTCAGAAACATACTGTGTTTTTCTTTCGTCGGGGAGTGAAGGTATTGATTTTTTTATTTCATTGACTTTGTCAGAACCGAGAACAATGCCCGGAAGATCAGGATCCGGGAAATAACGGTAATCGTTTGCGTTTTCTTTGCTGCGCATCTGATATGTTTTGCCGGAAGCGGGATCGTATCTGCGTGTTTCCTGAACGATTTCTTCACCGGCTTCGACAGCTTCAACCTGACGTTTGTATTCGTATTCGATCGCTTTTGCTATGAAAGCAAAGGAGTTAAGGTTTTTCATTTCGGTACGCGTACCGAACTTTTCACTGCCTTTTTTTCTGATGGAAAGGTTTACGTCACAGCGCAGCGAACCTTCGTTCATTTTGCAGTCGGAAATACCGGTATAGAGAATGATGGCACGGAGCTTTTTAAGATAGGCAACTGCATCCTCAGCGGAGCGCAGATCCGGCTCGGATACTATTTCGATAAGCGGAACTCCGCAACGGTTACAGTCGATAAGCGTTCCGAGTTCATCGTCGTGAACGAGCTTTCCGGCATCCTCTTCAATGTGAATTCTGGTGATTCCAATTCGTTTTGTGCCTTCCTCGCTTTCGATGTCAAGCCAACCGTGCTCGCAAAGGGGAAGATCATACTGAGAAATCTGATATGCTTTCGGCAGGTCGGGATAAAAATAGTTTTTTCTGTCCTGCTTTGAAAATGAAGCTATCTGACAGTTGGTTGCAAGCCCGGCTTTGACGGCATACTCGACCACTTTTTTGTTAAGAACCGGAAGAGTGCCCGGCATTCCCATGCAAACGGGACAGCACTGTGTGTTAGGAGCAGCGCCGAAATCGGTTTTACAGTTGCAGAAAATTTTAGTTTTGGTTTTCAGTTCTACATGAACCTCAAGACCGATAACCATTTCGTAATCTTTGATCATTTTCATAATGAGTTTGTCCTTTCGTAACGGAAATCAGACGGTAGCAAACGATCTGCCGGAAATTCCGCTTTCATTTTCGAAAGCGTTAGCTGCACGGTAGAGAAGAGCTTCCGTGAAATGGTTGCCTATAAGCTGCATACCTATCGGCAGACCGCTGTCGGTTTTTCCGCAAGGGAGAGATATTGCCGGTATACCCGCTATATTCACCGGAACGGTGTAGATATCGCCCATATACATTTCAAGCGGATTTTCGGTTTTTTCCCCGATTTTGTAAGCAACGGTCGGGGCAACCGGAGCGATTATAACGTCGCATTTTTCAAAAATCCGTCTGAATTCTTCAAGGATAACTGTACGGACTTTGAGAGCTTTTTTATAATAAGCGTCGTAGTAGCCCGAGCTGAGCGCAAAAGTTCCGAGCATTATTCTGCGTTTTACTTCTTTTCCGAAGCCTTCGCTTCTTGAATTGAGATAGAGACTGTCTATATCTTCAATAGGCTTTGAGGTTCTGTAACCGTACCGTACACCGTCAAATCGTGCGAGGTTTGAAGATGCTTCTGCTGATGATATGACGTAGTATGCGGGAAGTGCATATTTTAGTGAGGGCATGGAGACTTCAACAAGCTCCGTGCCCGCCTTACGGTAAATTTCGGCAGCGCCAAGTACCCCTTTTTTTACTTCCTCGGAAATACCGTCTCCGAAAAATTCGGTAGGTACACCTATCTTCAAACCTTTTGCGCCTTTATCAAGCATTGAAGTAAAGTCTGCATTGGATTTTTTGGAGCTTGTCGCATCCTTTATGTCGTGACCGGCGATGGCTTCCAGAATAACTGCATTGTCCCTGACATCTGAGGTGAGAGGTCCTATCTGGTCAAGTGAAGATGCGAATGCCACAAGTCCGTAACGCGATACAGTTCCGTAGGTTGGTTTCATGCCGACAACACCGCAAAAAGCGGCAGGTTGTCTTATTGAGCCTCCTGTATCGGAGCCGAGTGCAAAGGGCGTTTCAAGTGCGGCAACCGATGCGGCTGAACCGCCGGAGCTTCCTCCGGGTATTCTTGAAAGATCACGCGGGTTATGAGTTATTTTGAAAGCTGAGTTTTCAGTCGTAGAACCCATCGCAAATTCATCAAGATTCAGTTTTCCGAGTGAAAAAACTCCCGCTTTTTCGAGTTTTTCAACGACAGTCGCATTGTATGGCGGTACAAAGTTTTTAAGCATTACCGAAGCACAGGTTGTAGTCACGTCTTTTGTACAGATATTGTCCTTTATTGCACACGGTATTCCGTCGATGGGAGAAAGAGGTGAGCCCTCTGCACGGCGTTTATCGGATAAATCAGCAGCCTTAGCGGCGTTTTCTGGATTTATGCTGAGAAAAGCTCCTACTTTGTCTTCTGTGCTTTTTATTCTTTCAAGGTAGGCGGCGGTTATCTCGGCGGAAGAGATTTCCTTTTTGCCGAGAAGTTCTGAAAGCCGGCTTACTGACAGCTTAAGAATATCATTCATGTCTGATGGTCCTTTCGTTATTCTACAACTCTCGGAACGGTGATGTAATCCTCGTTCTTTGTGGGAGCGTTGGCAAGCAGATCTTTTTTGGAGAAATTGTTTGATGGTTCATCTTCTCTCAGAACATTGGTTTCACCGGTTATATGTTCAAGAGCCTTAATATTGTCAAGATCAAGTTCGGAAAGCTGATCTGCAAATGAAATTATCGAGTTAAGTTCTGAAGGCATATTCTTTTTTTCCTGCTCCGTCAGAGCAAGACGTGCGAGGAAAGCTACATTTTCGACGTTGATGCTCGGTTTTGCCTTTTTTTGCTTTCCGTTTTCAGCTTCGCTTCCGTCGGAGTTTTCCGAGGGGAGAAGATGCAGGACGGCGAGCTGCTGCGGATCAACCGGAGTAGGAGCGTCTGTCATAAGGCAGGAAGCGTCTTTTATTTTCGGGAAAGCTATAACGTCACGAAGGGAATCTGCTCCGCAAAGAAGCATTGCCAGACGGTCAAGACCGAAAGCAAATCCGGCATGCGGCGGAGTGCCGAAGCGGAAGGCATTGACCATAAATCCGAATCTGTCCTCAATCTGTTCGTCACTGAATCCGAGAGCCTCAAACATTTTCTGCTGAACATCTCTTCTGTGAATTCTGACAGAACCGGAGCCGAGCTCTATACCGTTGAGTACTACGTCATAAGCCTGAGCTCTGACTTTTTCCGGATTGGAAAAGAGGTACTGAATAT
>CALXUV010000011.1 GCA_944391815.1 uncultured Clostridia bacterium
ATATTGCAATAGACCTGAAATCATTTTATGCCTCCGTAGAGTGCGTGGACAGGGGACTCGACCCGCTAGATACCAACCTCGTCGTTGCGGATAAGAGCAGGACGGACAAGACAATCTGTCTTGCCGGAACGCCTGCACTCAAATCATACGGTGTGTCCGGCAGAGCGCGTCTGTTTGAAGTTGTGCAGAGAGTGAGGGAGGTCAACCGTGAACGCCGTGGAAACGCTCCGAACAGGAAGTTTACAGGCAAATCGCATTTTGATAGCGAACTTAAAGCCGACCCTTCGCTCGAACTTGGGTATATTGTCGCACCACCTCGTATGGCGCACTACATTGAATACAGCACGAAGATTTATCAGATATATTTACAGTACGCCGCGCCCGATGATATTCACGTCTATTCGATAGACGAGGTGTTTATCGACGTAACTTCATACCTTAAAACGGCGAAATGCACGGCCCGTGAATATGCAATGCGGATGATTAAGCACGTTCTGAAAGAAACAGGCATAACCGCCACGGCAGGAATAGGTACCAATTTATATCTGTGCAAAGTCGCAATGGACATTGTTGCAAAGCATGTTCCTGCCGACAAGGACGGCGTTCGCATTGCAGAGCTTGACGAGATGACCTACCGCAAGACGCTATGGAACCACCGTCCGCTCACAGACTTTTGGCGCGTGGGAAGAGGTTATGCCAATAAATTGGAACGCCATGGGCTTTTCACTATGGGCGATATTGCCCGCTGTTCAACAGAAAACGGTTCGCTTTACAATGAAGAATTACTCTATCGGATGTTCGGTATCAATGCCGAACTTCTCATCGACCACGCGTGGGGGTGGGAGCCGTGCACTATTGCAGACATTAAGGCATATAAACCGCAGGCGAGTAGCCTCGGTTCAGGTCAGGTATTGCAGGAGGCTTATCCTTATAAAAAGGCAAAACTTGTCGTAACAGAAATGGCGGATGCCCTTGCGCTCGACCTTGTTGCAAAGGGGCTTGTTACAAATCAGATAGTTATGACTGTTGGCTACGATTGCGACAACGAAAATTACGACGGCGAGTTTACCTACGACTACTACGGCAGAAAGATACCCAAACACGCACATGGCACATTTAATCTCGATGAGTATTCCTCTTCCGGGAAATATCTGCGCTATGCGGCGACGGAGTTGTTCGACAGAATAGTAAATAAAAAGCTTGCCATTCGTCGTCTGTATATAACGGCTACAAGGGTTGTACGCGAAGAGGACGCACCGCAGCACGAAGCAGAACAGCTTAATATGTTTAAGGACTTTGAAGAAGAAACCGCCCGCAGAGAATTATTCGAGACCGAATGCGAGAAGGAAAGAAAGCGCCAGAAGGCTGTGCTTGCATTGAGGGAGAAGTACGGCAAAAATGCCGTGCTCAAAGCTACAAGTTTTGAAGATGGCGCGACGGCAAGAGAACGGAACAATCAGATAGGAGGGCATAAAGCATGAACGACTATGACGATATAATCAATCTGCCGCACCATCAGTCAAAAAATCATCCGCATATGTCGATGCACGACCGTGCAGCTCAATTTGCGCCGTTTGCTGCTCTCACTGGTTATGACGATGCGGTAAAGGAGGCAAGGCGACTGACAGACAGTAAACCTGAACTTGACGAAAATAAGCTTGAAGAACTTGACCAAAAGCTCGCCGACCTGATGATCCGTATTGAAGAACACCCCGAAGTTGTTATAACTTACTTTGAGCCTGATGATAAAAAGGAGGGTGGTGCATACGTCACATGCGTGAGCAAGCTTAAAAAGATTGACAGTTATAAGCACCAGTTGATTTTTGAAGATGGCAGGGAATTGAAAATCTGCAACATTGTAGAAATAAAGAAGATGGTATAGAGCGGTTACAAGTGAATTCGCGGTTAAAGAGCGCGACGTATATATTGCAATTATTAAAAAAAGAAGTATTAATATCAAAAATGAGGCTGTGGACATAATTCCAAAGCCTCACTTTTTACACAGTGTAAACACCTTAATTGATATTGTTAGTAATGCTTTTTACAGTGCCTCTTTGTATAAGCTCACATTCTAGCATTGTTCTGCGAGGATTATTCCCGTTGAGCATGTCGACTATTTGAAGGAAAGCAGCTTTGCCTATACCATCAAGATTTTGTTTAAAAGTAGTCAGATTATAGTTTGTAAACTTAAGAAATTCTAAATCATCAAATCCTATAACGGAAATATCCTCTGGTACTTTTTTCCCTAACTTTTTTAATCCGTCGATAAATCCTATTGCCATTATGTCAGAACAGCAAATTACTGCTGTGTAATCTTTGTCATTATAGAATTCTGCGGCTGATTCACCTGATTCCCGTGTAAAGTTACCGTAGTAAATACTGCATGTATTTATATCGTAGCCTAGTCTGGCAATTCCGAGGATATATCCCGCTAATCGTTCTACACTTACTAAAGATTCGCATTCGCCTGCTACTAAACCTATTTTCTTATGCCCGTTTTTGCTTAGATAATAGACCGCGGACTCAATAGCTGTAATATTGTCGCTTGATACAGTAGAAAGGTTTTTAGCGCTTGGTATGTTGTTATCAAGTAAGACGATTGGAATTGGTGATTTAATTAGTTGTTTGAAAATACAGCTGTGAGAGTTAATACCTGCTATAAAAGCAGCAACAAAATTATTTTGCGTGAAGTATTCTGCAAGGTCAAAATTTTCGGGTTTGGTATCTATACAGTCATGTATGATTTCGTAACCTTGGGCGGAAGCATATTTGTTAAATGATAACATTACGCTATACAGCATTTCATTTCGGTTATCATTGTCAAAACTCTCGAAAAGAAAACAAATACGATTATCTTTTATATTTTTCCTTCGGGATGTATAGCCAACCTTGTTAGCATAGTTAATTATTTTCGTTCGTGTTTTTTCTGAAATATCGGTAGCGCCGTTTAGTGCTTTCGAAACGGTACTGATGGAAATGTTCAGTTGTTTAGCTATATCTCTTATCGTCATATTTTTTTCTTTATCTTTAAACTTTAGTATATTATACGGCAAAAGAGTAAAATCGTCAATACATTATTTTATATGGAATGTGACCAAAGTTTTTAAATTTGGGAAAAAAATTTTAAAAAAGTATTGACATTTGTAAAAGTTATAATATAATTGTTTCGAAAATATAATATAAATTTTAGATAAAATTTTCGAAAGGTGTGTAATGGAAAAACGTAAATGTGGCGTTTTGTTGCCGATTTTTTCACTTCCATCATCGGAGGGGATAGGTACTCTTGGTCGTAACGCATATAATTTTATAGATTTTTTAAGTGATTCAGGAATGAATATATGGCAAGTTCTACCATTAAATCCAACCAACTATGGAGATAGTCCCTATCAGTCGTGTTGTTCAAACGCGCTAAATTATTATTTTATAGATATTGACATGCTAATTGAAAAAGAACTATTAACTTGTAAAGAGGTAAAGACATCTGATTTAGGTGTAAACGCGCGCCATGTGGACTATAGTAAACAATTTACTCAAAAAATTGCATTATTACGGAAAGCTTTTGAGCGTTTTGATTTGCACGACAAAAAATTTGTTGGTTTTGTTGAACAAGGGCGATATAAAGACTTTGCAACATTTATGACTTTTAAGTGTGCGTTTGGGCATAAGGCATGGTCGGAATGGAAGGAGCCGTATCGAACTTATAATGAAAAAGTTATAAATGAATATTTGATACGCAAACGCCATGAGTTTTTGTTCTGGCAATTTACCCAATACATATTTCTCCTCCAATGGAACTCCTTAAAAGACTATGCACACAGTAAAAACATTGAGCTTATGGGTGATATACCGTTATACTTGGCGTATGACAGCGTGGAAATGTGGAAGTATGGCGATAAATTGTTCATGGTTGATGAGTATCGTCGTCCTGAGTGCGTAGCAGGAGTTCCGCCTGATGCGTTTTGTGATGACGGTCAACTTTGGGGTAATCCGTTATATGATTGGAAAAAGATGAGGCGAGACGGCTATAAATGGTGGAATGAACGTATAAATGAATGCTTAGACTTTTTTGATATACTTCGTATTGACCACTTTCGTGGGTTTGACCGATTTTATGCTGTTAAGGCTGGAAGTCTCAACGCTCGTAAAGGTGAATGGATAGATGGTCCTAAGGAAGAGCTGTTTAAAGATAAACTTGATTATAAAATTGTTGCCGAAGACCTCGGAGTGATTGATGACGGGGTGAGAAGGCTGATGAAAAATGTCGGCTATCCCGGAATGAAAATACTTGAATTTGCATTTGACGGCTCGCCTGATAATGAACACAAACCATCGAATTTTACGCATAACTATGTATGTTATACAGGTACGCACGACAACATGCCGCTTGCCCAGTATATAGCTGATCTTAAACAAGAAGAATTATATATATATAAACAGGATCTTGCATCTGAATGTGAAAAGGCCGGCGTGGAGGCTGATTTTTCCTCTCCGCAGAGTATATGTCTTAGCGTTGTAAAGTTAGCCTTTGCCGCGATTGCTGACACAGTGATTATTCCAATGTGGGATTTGTTATGTATGGGTGGAGAAGCCCGCATCAATTTGCCATCAACCGTCAGTGATAAAAATTGGAGTTGGCGTTTTGTAAAAGAAGATTTTGATACAAAGACAAAGGAATTTCTTAGAAACTGCGTGAAAAAAGATGTAGTGTAATATAAGACCATCAGTTTAACCGGGTCTTTAATGAAAATGTGATGTCAGGTATTCTGATCAGACAATTTGAACCAAATTGCATTAAAGGGTAACATAGCGTTACCCTTTATTTTTTTGCCCTATTATGTGTGTGGGATTACGCAAATTACAAGCAGAGAACATTCATACGATTCGTCAAACGCCTCAACAGTGTAACCGGGTGGTAGTGTACTTGCATGGAAAAATATAAAAATAAATTTTGTTAAAATGTTAATATATAACACATTATGAAAAATTTTGAAAAATTTTGGGCTAACCTATTGACAAACAAAAAATTCATGTTATACTATAAGTGGTTAATCGGTTAACCTAATGTTTAGAATGCTTAAAAAAAGTGATTATGAATGGGTAAATAGTCAAATGTTGAAATCCGCTTTCGGTGGGCAGTTGGCTGTATATTGTAACAGACATGGAGATATTGCATGTATGCACTTTATGAAGGATTATAAGTGCGTAAGAAATTTTTATTGCTCTGTTACTGAATATGATAGATGTACGAAAGCCGGAAGTGAAATAGAAATGCGCGATGACTTCGAAAACACAATAAGAGTGAGACCGGCAGGATTTCATAACTTCAATTCGTATTTTAACGCAGATGATTTACTCGCGGCAGGAGTGCTTGTGGACGAAATCAACAAAATGCGTGAAAATAAATAATTAATAAACGGAGGGAAAGTATGAACAAACTGAAACACAGTAAATTATTTTATTCTGTTTTAGCGGTTGCAGTGGCGTTGCTTTTTGGGGTGGTTCTTATTTTGGG
>CALXUV010000012.1 GCA_944391815.1 uncultured Clostridia bacterium
TCCTCTTTTCGTCATACTCATTTTTGCCTCATTTCGTGGCTTTTTTCTTTTGTTTTGCCGAAACGTGCAAAATTGCACAGCAAAAGGCTGAGCCATTCGCTTAATTTTAAGCTTTTGACTCAGCCCCTCAGGATGTTTTTGTGATATAGGTAATACTGAAATGTAGCCGTTTAGGGTATTTGTGTTATCTGGGTAATGTTAGATAAGACTTCAAATCTTGCTTAAATGAGTACAACATACTTTTGATGGCGTTAACATTGTTAAAAACGAAAATTTGCCGAAAATATTCAGCAGGCTGAAAAACAGCAAACAGGATAAAAAGACTGTTTTTCAGTATAGTTTAAGAATTTGAAAATTCAATTTAATATCAGTAGAGGAACATTGCGTCGCCGAAAGAGAAGAACCTGTATTCGTTTTCAACGGCAATACGGTAGGCGCTTAGTACCTTTTCTCTGTCAGAAAAAGCCGAGACAAGCATGATAAGAGTGCTTTCGGGCAGATGGAAGTTGGTTATAAGGGCTTGCACTGCTTTGAATTTGTAACCGGGGTATATGAAAATTGCGGTTTCGCCTTCAAATGCCTTAACTTTCCCGTTTTCGTCCGCAACGCTTTCAAGCACACGGCAGGAGGTTGTTCCGACGGCGACAAGTCTGCCCTTGCGGTTGTTTATTATCTCCGCTTCTTCCTTGCCGATGCTGAACCATTCCGAATGCATGGTGTGTTTTTCGATTTCCTTTTCTTTGACGGGACGGAACGTGCCTAAACCTACATGAAGCAGGACGGTAACGATTTTTACACCCTTGGCGCGTATTTTGTCAAGAAGTTCGTCTGTGAAGTGAAGTCCTGCGGTCGGTGCGGCAGCTGAACCTTCTTCTTTTGAGTAAACTGTCTGATATCGTCCGCTGTCTGCCGCTCTTGAAGTTATGTAGGGCGGCAAAGGCATTTCGCCTACTTTGTGAATTGCCTCGCTTACCGTCATATCCTTACAGGAAAAACGCACTATTCTGTTTCCGTCGTCCTTTACTTCGGTTATTTCTGCGCTGAGAAGTCCGTCACCCAGAACTATTTCTGCTCCGGTTTTACACCTTTTTCCGGGTTTTACCAGGGTTTCCCAGACATCGCCGCCAAGAGCTCTTAAAAGCAGAATTTCTACCGGAGCTGCGGTGTCCTTTCGTTTGCCGTAAAGCCTTGCAGGTATAACCCTTGAGCGGTTGAGTACAAGAACATCGCCTTCACGCAGTTCGTCAACAATATCGAAAAAATGTTTGTGCCGGATTTCTCCGGTGAGACGGTTTAAAGTCATGAGTCTGGAGCAGTCACGCTTTTCCGCCGGAGTCTGAGCGATCAGTTTTTCCGGCAGAGAGTAAAAGAAGTCTTCTGTTTTAAGATCGGTGTGAGACGGAATGTTGCGGATGATTTCTGACATTTTGGGTTAAACTCCTTGACATAAATTAAAATTTGTGATAGAATGTAAAAAAACATAAAGATTTGATAGAGGCGCATACCGTAAAGAGTAGCCTTTTCCCGTGGGATACCGGTCCCCTTGGAGCCAGGTGAAAGGTGCGGAATGCCGAAACTGACGATATCCGGTAATATCTCGGTTGGTCCTGTGCTTTTACGCATTTGGGTTAACAGCCCGTGGACTGTCATCATTAAGTGATGGAGTGCTATCTGATTTCCGCAAAGGTGTGGGATGGGCTTAGCTTGCTTCATTGCAGGCTTTTTTTGTTGGTATTCAGTATCCGGAGTTTCCGGTGCATATTCTCAGCGGAAAAATCCGGCTGTAACTACTCAGGCTTTTATGTTTGAAATAATAACCGACTCGCAAAGGAGTCACGAAAGGAACTAATCATGAGCAAGAACAAGAAAACAGTATTTACGGGAGCGGCGGTTGCGATAGTCACGCCTTTCAAAAACGATAAACTTGACTATGAGTCGCTCGGAAAAATAATTGATTTCCAGATAGAAAATCATACCGACGCCATAGTTATATGCGGAACCACAGGCGAAAGCTCGACACTGACCGATGAGGAGCATGTCGAAGCAATAGCTTTTGCGGCGGAAAGATCTGCAAAAAGAGTTCCGGTAATCGCCGGTGCGGGATCAAACGATACAAGGTATGCCGTATGGCTTTCAAGAGAAGCAAAAAGAGCAGGAGCAGACGCACTTCTTCAGGTAACGCCTTACTACAACAAGGCAACTCCGAAAGGACTTGTAAAGCATTTTCTTACGATAGCAGAAAGCACGGATCTTCCGAACATACTTTATAACGTTCCGTCAAGAACCGGTTGCAATATAACACTTCCCGTATATAAGGAACTTGCAAAGCATCCGAATATAGTTGCAACAAAGGAGGCTTCCGGCAACATCAGCCAGATAGCACAGATAGCGGCAGAGCTCGGGGATGACCTTGACATATACAGCGGAAACGACGACCAGATAGTGCCGATACTT
Organism: uncultured Clostridia bacterium; assembly: GCA_944391815.1. GTDB lineage: Bacteria > Bacillota > Clostridia > Oscillospirales > CAG-272 > SIG673. Next base: position 2,455 of record CALXUV010000012.1, read on the forward strand.
TCGCTGGGCGGTAAAGGAGTAATATCTGTTCTTTCAAACGTTATGCCGGCTGAAACGCATGACATCTGCCGTCTGTATTTTGAAGGAAAAACCGATAAAAGCGCAAAACTGCAACTCCGACTTCTTAAACTGATAAACAGTCTTTTCATGGAAGTTAATCCCGTTCCGGTAAAAACTGCGATGAACCTTATGGGATATTGCAGTCCCGAAATGAGACTTCCGCTTTGTGAAATGGATGACGGTAACTACGAAAAGCTGAAAGCGGTCCTTGCCGAATATTCGCTGATACAATAAAGCCCTTCAGTTGCATTGCGGTTTATTTTATAGCCCGGAATTTATTGACTCAGTTGCAATGCAGTTTACTTTATAGCCGGAATTTATTGACTCAGTTGCAGTGCAGTTTACTTTATACGACCGGAATTTATTGATTTAGTTGCAGTGCAGTTTATTTTATAGCCGGAATTTACTGACTTAGTTGCCATGCAGGATATTGCATTTCCATAGTCGTAAACGGTGAGAAAGTCAGTCTTCCGAAAAGTATGTTGACAGAAAAATAATTCAACAAATAAATACCCAAAAAAGAGGTTTTGATATGAAGGATGTAAAAATACTGCTTACGGGAGCAGCCGGACGTATGGGCCGCGCGGTGACCGAGCTTGCGGCGAGCAAAGAAAACGCAAAAATTGTATGCGGTGTCGACGTAACACCGATGCAGGCTTCTTTTCCGTGCTATGCCGGAATAAACGAGGTTCCGATTGATTGCCGGGCTGACGTTATAGTGGATTTCTCTCATCACACAGCGGTTGAGGGAATACTGAACTTCGCAGAGAAAGCCGGAATTCCGGCGGTTATATGTACAACCGGACATACGGCGGAGGAACTTGATTTAATAAAAAAATGCTCGGAAAAGACAGCAGTTTTCAGATCGGGAAACATGTCGCTTGGGATAAACCTGCTGATGGCTCTGACTGAAAAAGCAGCATCGGTGCTCAGCGGTTTTGATATAGAAATAATTGAAAAGCATCATAACCAGAAACTTGACGCTCCGAGCGGAACGGCGTTAATGCTTGCGTCTGCTGCAGAGAGGGGCAGGGACGGAAAAGCCGAACTTGTGTACGACAGGCATACAAAGCGTGAAAAACGCGGTAAAAACGAAATCGGAATGCATTCGGTCAGAGGCGGAACCATTGTCGGAGAACACGATGTTATATTTGCCGGTCACGATGAAGTCATTACGCTTTCGCATTCTGCGCAGTCAAGAGAGGTGTTTGCCGAGGGTGCTTTGAGCGCCGCCGCTTTCATGAAGGGCAAAACCAAAGGTCTCTATACTATGAAAGAAGTTATCGACAGCATAATAGGGGAGTAAACTTTTTTAAAACAAGTCTGTTTGAATGGTTTCTGTTATAAAAAAGGCAAAGCAACTTTTTTTGAACTTTGAAATCAGTTATCGAAAGTATAACAGTTAACAAATTTTTATTAATAAAGAGTGTAACAGCAATCAGGGATTGTTTTTGTTGAAAGTCATTTTTTAAAATTTTACGAACCGCTGATTTTACCTTAAAAACTCACTCTTCGTCTTTGTATTTCAGGTATTCCTGATAAACCTGATTTTTCGGGACACCGAGCTCCTTAGCCACTGCTTTAATTGCAGAGTTTTTGTCAAGTCCGCTTTCAATGTAACGGTTTACCTGTTCAGATACCGGAATTTTTTCGTTCTGCGGATTACGGGTTTCGTCTTTGCTTCCTTCGACGACAAGTACAAATTCTCCTCTCGGCGTATTCAGACTGTAATATTCCACCGCATCGCTCAGTGTAGTCCTGACGATTTCCTCGTTAAGTTTTGTAAGTTCTCTGCAAAGAGTTATTTTTCTGCTTCCGAAACTTTCGAGCAGGTCGCTCAGCGTTTGAAGAAGATGATGAGGTGCTTCATAGAAAATAAGAGTTCTTTTTTCCCCGGAAAGGGAAGACAGAGCTCTTTTTCTTTCGCTCTTTGAGCCGGTGAGGAAGCCCTCAAACGCAAATTTTCCCGTGAAAAGCCCGGAAAGAGCAAGAGCGGCAATCGCAGCGCATGGACCGGGGATGAAAGAAACACGGATATTTTTTTCGGCGCAGAGTCTGACAAGATCCTCACCGGGATCGCTTATTGCGGGAGTTCCGGCGTCAGTAACAAGAGCACAGCTTTCGCCGTTCTGAAGTCTTTCGCAGATTGCTTCGCCGCGTTGTCTGAGGTTATGCTGGTAATAACTGACCAATGGTTTTGAAATTCCGAAGTGTGTGAGGAGCTTCAAAGTGTTACGGGTGTCTTCTGCGGCAATGAAGTCTACACCGCCGAGAATTTTCAAAGCTCTTTCGGAAATGTCTGAAAGGTTGCCGATAGGCGTTGCCACGAGATAAAGAGTTCCCGGAATAATTTTATTTTTTTCGTTGTCGGAGTAATCGAACATGCTGTCCATTTTTCTCGGTCCGCCCATTTTTTTACCTCTTTGTCGTTAAAGTCCGTTTGTACGGTTTATGTTTGTAATTTGTTGTAAGATAGTTGTCGCTGACATTTACGATTGTTATCTGTTGAAATATATCACTTAAAAAATTGAATAATTTAATTCATTTCAAGAATTTAAATAAACTTTTATAAATGTTTTTCTTGTTTCGGGTTTTGTCGAAAGCATTTTAGGTAGCATTATCGGCAAAAGCCAAAGACTCTGAATTTCTTCCGGTCAATGCTATAAGATTTTACTTTGCAATAGCGTAATACTGAAAGGCCGATTGCTTTATTTTTACCAATTAAAAAAGTTGAAATTAAGTTTTCTTGTGCTTTCAGCGTTTGCGGGTTAATTGTCAATCGAAATCTACTCAAAAAAAACTAATTTCCGGCAACACCGGAATACCGGAGCTTAAATTCAGCTGATTGACTGTCAGCAAAATAAATGCCGGTTTATTGATACGACGCTTATTTGTCCGTGTCAGAAACAGTATCAGGTGACTGTGTTATTACCTGCTTGATATTTTTTTCAAGTTTCAGACGGTTTACGGTTACGTCCCTTCCGCATGCCACGCAAACTATTCTTACGTCACTGCCGGCACGTAAAACCTTGAATTTGTTTTCTCCGCACGGGTGAGGTTTGCGCATAACGATAATATCGCCGGCGGAAAATCTGACAATTTTCATTTCTGCTGCCCCCTCGATGAAATACTTTTAAAATACAACTTATAACATCCAGCCGGATTTTGTATCCATAAGACGCTTAAAAACAAAATTGAGTTAAATAAAAAACTTAAAAAAGCCGATGCTTTGAGGTGCAAAATATTAACTTTTCAGATAAATCAGTTTTTTATGAACTTGTCCGGGAAAACAGCGTTTTCGTAAATCATTTTGGCATCAGGCGTTTCTGTCCCGTCGGACTTCAGAAAAAGAACCGGTGTGATAAAAAGTGATTCTTTGCCGCCGAGAACTGCTTCTGTCAGCACGCAGGAGGGAGAAGAAGTGCGGTCTGAACAAACAAAAGTCATACGTTTTGCGGCAAACCCCGATTTTTTCAGAGCGCTCATAAGAGTTTCGAGTCTGTCCGTCCGGTAAACCAGATAAAGCCTACCGCCCGTTTTAAGTATTCTTGCTGCCGCGGCACAAAAATCCTCTACACCCCCGAAAACCTCGTGACGTGCGATCTGTTTTAAGTCTGAGTCTGATGATTTTCCGGAGCCGGTTGTCATATATGGCGGATTTGCAAATACTGCAGAAACTTTTCCGAAAACAGCAGGATTTATATTTCTGACATCGGCACAAAAGGGAGTGATTTTTTCCGCAAAGCCGTTACGATCTATATTTTCTTTCAGAAGCAAAAAAAGAGGTTTCTGAACTTCGACTGAGTAAATATGCGCAAATTTGTTTTTTGAGGCGCATATAAGCGAGACAGCTCCGGTGCCTGCTCCGAATTCTACGGCGTTTGCAAGAGGCTGTCCTTTTACGAAAGCGGCAAGAAGCAACGCATCGGTACCGGTGAAAAAACCTGAAACAGGTTCGGTGATTTCGGTGTCGAAAAGCCTTAACTTTCTGACATTACCGTAGTACTTTTCGCACATGGCATTCTCCTTTCCCGATAATCTTAGTTTTCACACAGTGTGACCGGTTACATCCACCGGAATTCATTACGCAATTTTATGTATACACCGGTTACATCCACCGGAATTCTTTACGCATTCTTATGTATACACCGGTTGCATTTGCGGATTTGTTTACGCATTCTTATGTATACACCGGTTACATCTACCGGAATTCTTTACGTAATTTTATATATTTAAACCGGAAACTTACCCGGTAAAGCAAAAATATAATCCTCAGACAAGATAATCGCAAACATTCAGTGCAGTGATATTTATCAGAATATCAGTGTTGGTCTGCAAAAACAATTTTTGGTGCGCATAGCGAAAGGCCGGCGCACCAAAAATCTGTTTTAAGAAAAATTACTCGGCGTGGGGAGCATCAACGGGGCAAGCACCTTCACAAGCGCCGCAGTCAACGCACTCATCGCCATTGATGACGTATTTACCGTCTTTTTCCGAAATGCAGGAAGTGGGGCATTCCTCGGCACAGGAGCCGCATCCGATGCACTTATCCGCATCAATAATGTGAGCCATAACAAAACCTCCGTACTGAATTGATTTCAGCAGTAGTATACCACAGTTTTTGCTTTATTTCAATAGTTTTTTAATTATTTAGGTAAATTTTATATAAACAAGAAGTTATTTCTCATTTATCTTCCCGATTGTCCTTCGGTTTTTTGTTTTGTTTGAAGTAAGGCTTGAAAAATTTCTTTTTCTTTTTTCCGTCTGTCGGTTTTTGTTCGGGTTTTGGCTGACTGTCTCGCTGTTTGTCTTTTTGAGGCTGACCTTGATTTTTATTCTGAAACGGTTTGCCGTTATTCGGTTTTTTGTTTTTCGACTGGATATTGTTTGATTCTGCGGATTTTTCCGCGTTTTCTTTCTTTGACGGCTGCGGGTGTTGTTTTGGATTCTTTTTTTGCGACGGCTCAGCCGGTTCTTTTACGTGAGACTCTTTTTGCTTTTGTGCCGGAGCGTCATTTGCGGCTTCTTTTTCACTTTCAAAGAGTGAGAAAAGATAATCTTCCTCTTTGTCTGCCTTTTTCTCTTTGACGCTTGTTTTCGTAAGCTTCTGACCGTGGTATTCGCTTTCCGCAACCACGTCATCTCTTACGAACACCACAGCTTCCGCATCTTCCTCCTTGCTGTCAAGTTTAACTTTAACTATTCCCGAAAGCGGCTGGGAATCGGTTACAATTCCGGCTCCGTCGGCAGTCATAACACGCAGTCCGACTTTCGGAGTCAGTTCTTTTTCGCGCAGGTAGGTGTCGTATTCGTATCTCAGACAGCACATAAGTCTGCCGCAGGCGCCCGAAATTTTAGCGGAATTGAGGGACAGATTCTGCTCTTTTGCCATTTTTACCGAAACCTGAGCAAAGTCACTCAGAAAAGTGTGACAGCAGTAGGGACGTCCGCAAATACCAAGACCTCCGAGGATCTTTGCTTCGTCACGTATTCCGATCTGCCGCATTTCTATCCTCATGTGATAGATGGAAGCAAGATCCTTTACGAGTTCTCTGAAATCGACTCTTCCCTCAGAAGAAAAATAGAAGAGAAGTTTTGTGCGGTCAAAAGCGAGTTCGGCGTCAATAAGCTTCATTTCAAGGGAATGTTTATCGATAAGGGCAATACAGTTATTAAACGCCTCAATTTCCTTTTTTGAATTTTCATTATGGATCCGGGTGTCTTCCGGTGTAGCAAGTCTTAGCACACTGCGGAGCGGTTCGACTATCTCGCTGTTACTTATGAATCTGTTCGGGATAGAGGTTATACCGTACTCTTCGCCTCTTGCGGTGTCGACTATAACACGGTCGTCGGTTTTGAGATCAAATCCGGCGGGTGCGAAGTAATATGTTTTTCCGCTTTTTTTGAATTTGATGCCGACAATTTCAGTTCTGACCGGTTTCTGTTCGGACTCTTGTCCGGATAAACCATCCGGCGCAGAAACGTCTTTGCTTTCCGCAGAAGAGTTTTCCAAAACGTCCGGATCATTCTCCGGGATATTTGCAGAGCTTTCCGGATCCGCAGAAACAGCGGAGTTTTCTGTTCCGGCAATGCAATCGGTACTTTTTTCGGAATTTATGTTATCGTTCATTTTTATGTCCTTTCACTCAGGGATATTAAGCAAAAAAGCGAGGTTATTTTTCAAGAGATTATTTAATGGTTAAGTCGTAAAAAGTTTTCTGGAAAAGTCAAGAATTAAATTATTCGGTTATCTAAGGCAATGACCGGTCAGTTTCCGGAGTTCTGTCTTACGGCACGGTAAAAGAGATCGGCAACTGCAACGGTAAAAGATTCGATATTCATGTTATACTGAATAGTGTCGGACGCTTTTTCGGCGGCAAAGGAAATGTTAAGCAGTGTTTTTTTTGCAAACTCCGAGGAAAATCCGGCGGCGGTTTCCTCATCGCCGAAAAAAACGGGACGCATATAGCTGCCGTATTTAGCTTTCAGCATATCGCGTATAGCTGCTTTCAGATTCATAATAAAACTTTCAAGCTGCTCACGTTTATAGGCGGAATGAAGAAAGAACAGCAGAATTTTATCGTTTTTGCCGTCCCTCAGAATTTCAAGAAAAGAGAGAACATCGGATCTTATTTTTGTGTTTTCGCTGTCAGGACTTTCAATCAGAGCGAGTGCTTTCCCTATGCTTCCTGCGGAAAAACGTATTGCCTGCTCAAAATCGTCCGGTGAGGTTTTACGGAGAGCCGAGGCTTTTTCCGAAAGTCTTAGTACAATATCGGCGGTTTCCTCATCGGAAAAAAGCGACATTTTTACAAGAGGAGCACGGGATACTACGGTGGGAAGAAGCAGAGAAGAATTTTCCGTCAGCAGGAAAAAGTAAACTCCCGACGGCGGTTCTTCAAGAATTTTAAGCAGGGCATTTTGTGCTTCTGCGGTAAGAAGGTGTGCTGTTTTCAGGATAAAAATCCTGTTTTGCAGCTCCTGCGGTTTAATAAAAGCGTTTCTTTTTATTTCACGAACGGCTGAAACTCCGATACTTTTTTTATCGTTTTCCGTTTGAAGTACCATTAAGTCGGCAGAGAGATGACGGAGAATTTTGTCAGAGTAGTCGGGATTGAGTTCAGCTGCAAGTGCAAAAGCCGCAGTCGTTTTGCCGCTTCCTTCCGGTCCTTCGAAAATCAGAGCGTGGGGAAGCGTACGGCTTGAAATCTTGTCCTTCAAATATGCTTTCAGGCTTTCGTTTCCGTAAAGCATATCAAGTGCATTCGACATTCTGCTCCTCCCTCCGGTATGTAAGGCGCCTGACCGAAAAGCTACGGGCAAGGCGCAAAAGTTAAGATTTATACCTATAATTTATATCTCATTACATTATAACAGAAAAAGTTTTGTTTGTCAAATAAATTTTAAGCATTCCAAACTGTCCTGAAACCGGTACAAAAATTCTACGGTATATAAAGTCAGATTGCTTTTGGGTACAATTTACGGTAAATCTGTTTATTCGATCAGATCTGTTTCCTCCGGACTGTCATCAGAAAATTCCGAGTCCTCGTACTGTTTTGCCTGACCTTCAAGGTAACAGCCGGAACAGAACCGGTTGAACGGGAATCTTACTCCGCTTCTTCCGCAGTATACACCGCTTGGCAGGTTATACTGAAAGAACGGCAGACTGCTGTCAAAGCAGATGCTTACTCCCGGCAGAAGGTTCTGATAAACATACTGAGCGTCACCGATAATTACGTCATGAGGGAAGAATCTCCTTATATTCAGAAGACCTACATAGCGGCAATTTTCCGGACTGCAATGCTCACAGGCAATTCCTCCGTTTACGGTATCGTACAGAGTCAGGGTGTGGACGTCACAGTATTCGGTCGGAACTGTGTCTTCGGTGAAGTAACCGATTTCAGTACGGCATCCTCTCGGATCGCAAAGGCAGGCGGAGCTTACCAATTTACCGGAGTCTTTACAGTATTTGGCGGTTACTATGCCATCCGCCACCGGAAATTTTTCGCTTGGCAGATAGCCGAGATATTCTTCACTGTTGATTATTTTCATAACGTTATCAAAGGTTTTCAGTGCCGGACTCGGTGACAGAGGAAACCCGTCAAGACTTTTGGGATTAGGATATCCGAACCATACTCCGGCGAGAAGGTCGGGGGTGTATCCGATAAACCATCTGTCGCAGTCGCTGTTAGTCGTACCGGTTTTTCCGGCGCACTCGAAGGAATTTTTCAGCGTCATTGATGAAGCAGTTCCGCTTCCGGTTACTTCGGTAAGAAGCTTAGTCATAATGCAGGCACTCTGTTCCGAAAATATCCTTTTCGGAGAGGGGGAGTTGTCTACAAGTACGTTTCCGTCAGCGTCCAGAATTTTTACCACCGTTTTTGCCTCGCAGAAATTTCCGCCTCCGGCAAGCGACGTATATCCGGCGGTTATATCCTTTACGGTGACGCCGACTGTAAGCTGTCCCAAAGCAAGAGGAGACTCGGCAATATCCGTAAATACGTTTCCGTTTCTGTCGGAAGATGAAACAAGACCGGTAATTTTAAGATCTTCGGTGAGCAGACGGAACGAGTCTTCGGGTCCGAGATTCCGGAGAACTTTCACGGCAACGGTATTGACCGATCTTGATACCGCATCTCTTACAGTTGTAAGTCCGCGATAACCGTTTGGGAAGTTCTGAGGCCATCCTCTTTGCGAACCGTGGCCGTCGGAAACAAATCTGACAGGCGTATCGTCAATGACAGAGCCATAGGTGATTATTTTTCTGTCTATCGCAGGAGCGTAAACGGAGAGAGGTTTGATAGAAGAACCGGGAGAGCGTCTGGTGGATGTGGCGTAACTTAACGTACGGTTGGCGTTTTTTTCTCCGATCGAACCCGCAAGCGCAAGAACATATCCGGTGTGAGGGTCTATCACTACCATTGAGCATTCCGGATGGATAAGCATACCGTCGGGATAAAAATTGCTCTCCTTTGAAAAATACTGTTCAACGGCTGACTGCATTTTCGGATTCTGTGCTGTTATAACCGAAAGCCCGCCGGTAAAAAGCAATTTTTTTGCCGTCTGACTTCCAGAGGCAATTTTATTTTTGACGAGAAGCGAAACGCATTCGTCGATTACTGCTTCGGTGTACCAGGAATAAATCTGACCTTTATCGTCATTATGTGTGTGCTCTTTTGATATCTGAAGTGTTTCCGATAAAGCTTCATTGTAATCAGTTTCGGATATCATGCCGAGAGAAAGCATTCTGTAAAGCACAGTTGCACGTCTTTCGGCATTGTTCTGAGGATTTTTTGCCGGATTCCATTTTGCCGGCGACTGCGGAATTGCGGCAAGCGCAGCGCATTCCGAAAGGCTCAGTTCCGAAACTTCCTTGCCGAAGTAGTTTTCTGCGGCGGCGCCTATTCCGTAGCAGTTATCGGAAAGATAAATGGTGTTCAGATAAAGTTCGAGGATTTCATCTTTGGAAAGCTCACGGTCAAGCTTTACCGAACGGATAATTTCTTTAACCTTACGGCTCACGCTGTAGGAATCTTCACCGGTGATATTTTTTATCAGCTGCTGATTTATGGTCGAACCTCCGAAGCTGCCGCTGCCTTTGATAAAGTAAAGCGCGGCTCCGGCAGTTCTTTTCGGATCTATGCCTTTATGGGAATAGAATCTGTGGTCTTCGATGGCAATGAAAGCGTTTTTAAGATTTTCGGGAATGTTTTCCGATTTAACCCATTCTCTGTTCTGCTGGCTGTAAAGAGTTTCGCTTTCAAGTTCCTTTGCAACCGTATTTTCGGAGTAATCCGGGGTGCATAGGTAATAAAGTTTTGTGCTTTTGTCCTGAGCTTTGGCTATATCGTGAAACTCCCTTACCTTAAGGTCGGGAGAAAATTCAGCGTATATTACAAATGACAAAATGCAGAAAACAGCCGTAAACAAACCGACAAAAAACACAGTTGATATAACCCGTAACAGCGATTTAAATGTTTTTTTCAGCATTTTCTCACATCCTTTAAATATAATACCGATATTATTTTCGCCGGTGCAGGGTAAGAAAATAACTGAAAAAAATTCCCTTTGAAAACGGTTAAAACGGCAAAAGTACCGAAATTAACCTTTCAAGGGAATAAAAGGATATTTAAACATTAATTCTATGAAATAAACTTATTAAATCAAAAAGCTACCTATAATTAACCTCCAATTAAAAAAGTAATTTATTAAAATCAGCTTGCACAAAAAAGTGTGACTGATGCCGGAATTTCCCGAAAATGTAATCAAAAAATATTTAAGTCTTTGTTAGCAATTCAAGTAACAAACCCATCTGCAATACTTGCAAGGCACTTAAAAAAGCCAAATAAATTTTATGGTAATACAGACGTACAAATAAATAATAGTTGATTTTTGTCAGAAAACTCAATTATTTTGCGGTTTCAGTCTTCCGCATGAGCCAGTGCTGAAGAAATTTCATTTAATTTACCGGCACCCATCGTGATAATCATTGTGCCGTCCTGAGCGTTTTCCGCAAGAAAGGAATATATTCCCTGAAAAGACGGAATATAAATTGCGTTTTCGGTTGAAGAAGCCAGCATTTCGGAAGAAATTCCGTAGATGTTTACCTCACGGGCAGGGAAAATATCGGCAAATACCACAAGATCGCAGTCTGTAAATGCAGCGGTAAAATCCCTGAAAAGGGAAAAAGTCCTTGAATAGGTGTGAGGCTGAAAAGCGCAGATTATTCTCTTGTAACCAAGTGATCGGGCGGTTTTCAGCGTAGCCCGTATTTCGGTCGGATGGTGAGCGTAGTCGTCGTATATGTCGGCTCCGTTCAGTCTGCCGAGAAACTCAAATCTACGTTTTAGTCCTTGGAAATTCTGAAGAGATTTGCTGATGCTGAGGGTATCTAATCCGTAATACCTTGCGCAAAGCGCAGCGGCAAGAGAATTTGAAACGGTGTGCAGTCCCGGAATTTGTAAAGCGCATTCAAAAGCATCTTCGCTTTTAAAACACCCGGTAAAAGAGTAAAAACCACGGCTTGAAGTTATATTTTTTGCATAAACATCTGCACTTTTATCAGAAAGTGAAAAAGTAAGAGTTTTAATTCCGCAGTTTTCAAGGAGCGGTATTATTTTCCGGGTATTTTCGCAGTCTCTGTCAATTAAACAGGTTTTGCTTTGCAGGGCGAACAGACTGAAACTTTCAAGAGCACTTTTCAGAGTAGGGTAAGTGTCTGTGTGTTCTCTTTCAATGTTAAGTATAACCGAACATTCCGGATGAAAGTCAAGAAAGGATCTGCTGTATTCGCAAGCCTCGAAAACCAGACGGCTGCTTCCGTCACGAAACGAAAGACCTGTCTTTTTGTCGGCTGCGCCGACAAGTACAGCCGTTTGCGGATCGTAATCGGAAAATACAGATCCTATCATGTCGGTAACTGTACTTTTTCCGTGAGTGCCGGCAACCGCTACCGAATGAGGAAAACCTTGAGCGAATTTTCCGAGAAAAGCCGATCGGGTATAAATTTCTATACCTGCTTTTCTTGCGGCAATGAGCTCCGGGTTTGAATCTTTGACTGCGGCTGTGTAGACAAAAACTTCAGCTCCGGATATATTTTTTTCATCGTGCTCTCTGAAAATGTGTATACCGTACTTTTGGAGCAGTGAATACGTTTCTTCTGAAACGGCGCAGTCACTTCCGCTTACCGTAAGTCCGTTTTTTGCGCAGATAGCGGCGAGTCCTGACATAGAAACTCCGCCGATGCCGCAGAAAAAAATTCTTTGTTTACCACCCAGAAACCCAAATTTATCAGACATAAAACAGCTCCGTAAAATCTTACTATAACTTAATAACCGACATAATAAGATATATATTTTGAGAAAAGAAAATTTATTCATACTGCCGTTGAAAAAAAGAAATAAAAATTTTCAAAAAAACTTTTAAATAAATCCTACATTTTTCATAAAAAAAAACTATAATTAAGTTACAGACATCAGATATCTGCCATTAAAAGACGGTAAGAAATGATGCTGACCATCAAACTATAACAGCATGGAGGACAATTATGCAAATCACGGATGTTAAGGTTAGAAAGTTATTCAGCGATTCCGAGCCTATGAAAGCAATAGTGTCGGTAACATTCGACTCACAGCTCGCACTGCATGATATCAAGGTAATATACGCAAGAGAAAAACTCTTTATAGTAATGCCCAGCAGAAAGAATCCGGACGGAACATACAGAGATATAGTTCATCCGATAAATGCGGATTTCAGAGCTGAACTTGAAAGCGCAGTACTTAAAGCTTACGAAGAGGCCGTTGCCGAGGAGGCAGCTCATGCGGCTGAAGCGGAAACAGAGGCTGCTTCTGCTGAAACAGAGAGCGCAGAATAATTATAATAAAAAGAGAAAACCCGTGCGGATTTAATCCGCACGGGTTTTGTTTGTTTGAATTTAAGCAGTCAGCTATAGATAGTAAAAAAAATTCAGCCTCGGACTTTTTAGATTTTATAATTGAAAAGCCCAAATATACCCGGCAACAGATGTTTTTTTGTGTAAGCGCAGGAAGTTTTAAAAAAGAACGACTTAAATCTGTATATACGAATAACCTTATTACCGGTTAAAATTATTACAACTGAAAGTGTTTTTGGTGACTGCTATCGGGAATAGGGCATCCACAGGAAACCGCTGATCTCACTTCTGTGTAAATCAGAAAGAAAAGAAACTGACTACTGAAAATGCCGGATGCTTTGCCAAAGAAAAATAACAGTTTAACCGTTAGTTTTTGCTTTTATTTTTCTGTATACCATAAAACTCAGTAAAAAAGAAATAACGAGGGTAAGGAGCTCGGTGATCAGCTGAGTAAAAGCAATTCCGGTAAGGCCGAAAAAAATTTTTGCCAGATAAAGGAGAGGAATATTTATAACAGCCTGTCTGCAAATGCCGAGAAGAAGAGCTTCTTTTCCTTTTCCGAGAGCCTGAAAAGTGTAGCCTGTCAGAAAATTCAGAAACATAGGTGGCATGGCAAGACAGGTTATTTTAAGCAAAAGAGCACCGAGCGAAACGGTTTCCTGCTGTTTTACGAACAGACTGACCAGCGTTGTCGGTAAAGTAAAAAAAACAGCAGTGCAAATCAAAGTGAATAATAATCCGCAGACAGCGGTGTACCTGACTGATTTTTTTAGACGTTCTGAGTTTCCCGACGAGTAGCTGTATGCTGCAAGAGGCATCATTCCGTGACATAATGCGTTTCCGATATTCATCGGCAGCAGATTTATTTTCCTCACAATTCCCATGGCGGCAAGTGAAATGTCCCCGTAACTGAAAATCAGCTTGTTCATGACTATATTTGATATGCATGACAGAACCGAACCGAGTGCCGAAGAAAATCCGACGGATAAAATTCTCAGCGTGTATCTCAGAGCTCCCGGAATGAATTTGGGATTCAATGTCAGGGGAGCAGATTTTCGCAAAATCAGAAATATTGAAATGAAGTAAATAAGCGTAGCTACGTTTGAAAGAAATGTCGCAAAAGCCGTTGCGGTTACTTCCATTCCGGGCTGAAAAACTTTGAACATGAAAACCGGATCGAGAATTGTATTGAGTACAGCACCCAGTCCCAGTCCCAGCGATGCCAATCTTGAATGACCGAAGCTCCTGAGCAGATGCGACATTGTAAGCGAAAGCGATGTCGGGATTCCTCCTGCACACACAGCTAAGTTAAGATAAGAACGTGCATATTGAAATGTGTTTTCACCGGCACCTATTATTCCGAGAATAAATTTCATGAAAATAAGACAGATTGCAGAGTAAATAAGTGAAATGAGAGCAGCTCCGTATATACTGAAAGCACATACGTTTCTTGCGTTTTCTTGTTCTCCCTTGCCGAGCAGTCCGGAAATCAGAGTCCCTCCGCCGATTCCGAAAAGATTAGAAAGAGCAATCATAATAAAAAACAGAACATTGGCAACGGAAACTGCCGCAATTTTGTACGGGTCGTCTGTTTTTCCTATAAAATAAGTGTCAGCGAGGGTATAAATCAGAGTTAAAATCTGGCTGATAACGGTGGGAATAATAAGAGTGGCAAGAGATTTTCCGACCGACATATCTTCAAATAATTTTTTTTCATCTTTCATCTGTGAAGCCTGCCTTTGCATATAACCGTGCTTGCTTGTTTTGTTGTTAAAAGATTCCGCCATCCTAAGCTCACCTGAGTATTTTCTTTTTACTTGCGGTTAGAAAATAAAATCGTTACTCAGTTATTATTTGCAGAATTTTTCAAAATAACCTTTTTAAAAAGCTTGTTGCCCGTGAAATCAAATTCCGGACTGAAGTCCTTACAGAATACAGATGAAGAGAAAAATATTCATATTGAGTAAAAAAATCCAGATATCGGTTTTAGCATTTGTAATACGAGTTAAGAATTATTCATATATGCTTGAAACACTTTCGGAAAGCAAAGCAGAATGAAAGTAAAATGATTCTTTCGACAAGGATAAATTTTCAGCTCAAAATGCTTAAGATAAAATTATCCTAAAACAAAAATTAAAAATCAAAAAGCTGAATAAACACTGAAAATCGGGACGATAATATAGACACCGAAAGAAACAAATCAGGAGGAAATTATGAATATCAATATTAAAGAAAAACTCGCCGGAAAGGGAGCATACATTGCACTTGCGCTTTTACTGGCGGCAATACTTGTATTCACTGTTATCGCAATAGTCGCGACAGTGAACAAAAGAAACGATGATGTGCCCGGCATAGACGAGCTTCCGGGAGAAGATCAGAACCAGAATGAAAATAATGGCGGTGATGAAAATCAGGAACCGGCTGACGGCGATAATGATCAGTCAAACGACGGAGATCAGTCAACCGGCGGAGATGTTACAGATCCTGGTGACAACAATCAGCCTGAAGTTCCGGTTTACGTTGTACCCTGCGAAGGTTATGTAAACAAAGATTACAGCGAAGATACACTCGTTTTTTCCCAGACGATGAACGACCACCGCATTCACCTTGGAATAGATATTTCAGGCAAAGTCGGAGATAAGGTTATGGCGTTTTCCAAGGGAGTTGTCGAAAAGATTTACAGCGATGCATTTATGGGCAAAACGATAGTAATAAACCACGGTAACGGACTTAAATCCTACTATATGAATCTTGCTGACACCATTCCCGAAGGAATAAAAGAGGGTGTAACCGTTGATGCCGGAACTGTAATCGGTGCAATCGGAGAAACCGCTATCTCTGAATCGGCTGACAGTCCTCATCTTCACTTTGAGGTCAGAGTTAACGACAAAAAGACAGATCCGAAAAATTATGTGACTTTGCCGTCTTCATCCGAAACAGACACAGAATTTGAGGGTTAAGGTTTAATTTTCAAACAATTGGCAGATAAATCTGAAATTATGATATTTTTCGCAAATTCATAAGAATTTTTCGCAAATTATTAAGACATAAATAATACTCATTTAAATAGTTTGATTGAATAAAAAATTATGAGCCCAAAAAAGCAGAGACTGCCCGCAGTCTCTGCTTTTAATTTTTTCACAAAAATCAATAACGGAAATTTAAGTTTGAAATTTTGCGACAAATTCAGAAAATATGCTTATTATTGTTATTTTTGGTAGACTGTTATCTGTATAATTGCTGTTATTTGCAATTTCATTTTGCAAACTGATCTTGCCGGATTTGCGTTTTGTTTTGAATACAAAATCACAATTATTTTAGTGGGGCAGATTTTTTTCACAAGAATAACAACATTGACAATTAGAAAAAAGTAATGAAAGAATCACAATCAGCAGATTTTGTTTTCAGCTCAAATTAAAATGCTGTTCTTTTAAAACTTTAAAAAGTTTTTCAGCAAATTTATAAAAAGTCCATTGAATTAAAGTGTTTGTTATGGTAGAATAATGCTGAAAAAAAGCGGAGGTGAAGATATGGATAATTTTGTGATAACAATAGGACGCTATTGTGGCAGCGGAGGTTCACTGGTTGCCGCAGAGCTCGGAAAAAAACTTGGCATTGAGGTATACGACCGTAAAATTCTGTCTCTCGCTTCCAGTAACAGCGGAATAAATGAACAGGCATTTGAGCTCGCTGACGAAGACCTTAAAAATTCACTGCTTTTCCGTGTTTCGAGAAGCGCATTTGACGGAGAACCCATAATGCCGGAAGGTGCAAGCAATACAGCAAATAAAAATTTGTATAACTATCAGGCAAAGGTGATAAAGGGGCTGGCGGACGCAACATCCTGTATAATTATAGGAAGATGTGCAGACTATGTTTTAAGAGACAGATACAACGTTCTGCGGGTTTTTATTGCCGCCGGAAAAGAGAGCTGCATTGAAAACGAAAGCAGACGCAGTCATCTTACTCTTTCCGAAGCAAGACGAAAAGTGGAAGAGGTAGACCGCCGCAGGGGTGATTATTACAGGTTTTATACAGGTCAGATCTGGGGAGATCCGAGACAGTTCGATCTTTGCCTGAACACCGATGTTTTTACACACGATCAGTGTATCGACCTGATTATGAAGTCGCTCGAGATCAAAATGTCTGAACACAAATAATTGCTGTACTTGATATAACGTGGGATAAAACTTGTTGTTTTTGTAGGCTGATAGATGCTTTATTTAACCTGAATTGTGTTTTGAATTCATTTATACGGGCAAACATTTTTATCTGTACATATCAGCTTAATTCTCTGTAACTACCAAGGAAAACAAAGTTTTCGCAGTCTCTGCTGAGAGCGTCGAGCATCTTCAGTATTTTTTCATCATAAGGTGACGCTTCAAAATCGAAATAAAACTGAGCTTCAAAGTCGCTCCCTTCGATGGGGCGGCTTTCTATTTTTGTAAGGTTCAGACCGATTGCGGCAAATTTTGCCAGAGTGTTGTACAGAGCTCCGGGGGTATGCGGAAGAGAAAGCATAATGCTGATTTTGTCAGCCCCGGGGAAAATGTAGTCCTCAGAAGAAATACAGATGAAACGCGTCTGATTGTTTCCGGAATTCTGAATTTCGTCTGATATGATGTCAAGCCCGTAAAGCTCGGCGCATGAAGACGAGGCAATTGCTGCCAGTGAATTGTCTGCACTGTTTTTTACTGTTTCGGCGGCAAGGGCTGTATTGGTGAACGGCACCGCCTTTATTTTCGGGTTTGCGGCAAAAAAGTTACTGCACTGACCGAGAGCCTGAGGGTGGGAATAAACTTCCTTTATATCGGAAAGTAAAGTGCCTTTTTTTGCAAGCAGCTTGTGTGTGATTTTAAGCCGCTGAGAACGAACAATGCTGAACCGGTATTTTTTCATCAGATCGTATACATCTATTACCGTGCCGTAGGTACTGTTTTCAATAGGCAAAACTCCGAAATCGCATTTTTTGTCTCTTACGGCTTTGAAAACGTCTTCAAATGACTTGTAGTATATGATTTTTTCCATTCCGAAAAGTCTGTCAGCAGCGATCTGAGAGTAAGCTCCCTCGGTTCCCTGACAGGCGACAACAGCTCTTTTCGGGAAGATTTTCGGAGTCGAATCAATAGCTGATTTGATTTTTTTCTCAATGTTATCGGTGTCATTCAAAACTGTCCGCTGATAGCTTTTGCTCAGGTCCATAAGAACGGTAAAAAAAGTTTTTACATAATTTTCGAAAATCTCCGGGGAAGCGGCGGTCATATCTCCGAGTATTTCACGTTCACGCGCATTGTTGAATATGGGAAGAACTTTTTCCGCCTTGTTTTTGGCGACTTCTTCACTTATTTCCATTCTCTTTACAAAAAGTCTCAGCATTTCGGCGTTGATCTTGTCAATTTCTTGTCTGCATTCTTTTAAATCCATGATATTACCTCAGAATCCTTATGAAACAGTGTAGCTTTTCTGAAAATCAGTCTTAAATCAGGTACGTCTGTTCAATGTAAGGGAGTAGCTTTTTAAGTGTTTGTTGCCGTAACTGTTTTCGCACAATTAATATAATACTTTTCAGCGTATATTATATCACGAACGCCTTGAATTGTAAAGAGTTTTTTGTCAACCGAAAAATCAAAGCTCTTTTCGGTCAAGTCCGGAATTAATTTGAGATTTGCAACTAACACATAGTCTTTATTTGCTTTTTTTATTTGAAAAATAGTGTTATTTTGGCTTTTCGCACATTGTATCTTTTTCTTATTGCCTGTGCGGTGAATTAAATTTTTGCCGCACAGTTGACAAACCGCTTTTTTTATGTTATATTATATAAGTATATTAATGTTTACATATAGCTAACCAATGCAGCAAACCAAAATGAGGTGGGAAGATGAAATCGACTAAGACAATGTTGTCCGCAATCATGCTGATGTTAGTGGCTGTTTTTTCCGCTTTCATAGATATGGGCAGAAATACATGGCTGAGTGGCGCTTCTCTGATTATTGCATTGCTGGCAATTATCATTTTTGTTGTGGGGCTTTTTACAAATAAATAACCTGCAGTACCTTTCAGGTAAGGCAGACTTAATGCTGTTAAAGCATAAATTTCATCGTAATCGGGACAGTGTGAATTCCCGAAGGCGGGAGGGCAAAAAAGAATGATAATTCTCGGAATAGATCCCGGATATGCGATAGTCGGATACGGCGTGGTAGAGCTGGTCAGGACGAGATACAGAGTGCTTGACTGCGGTGTCATAACAACGCCGGCGAAAATACCGATAGAGAACAGATTGCTTTCTATCCACAAAGAGATGACAAACCTTATCGAAAGATTCAATCCCGACTGTATGTCAATTGAGGAGTTGTTTTTCAATTCAAACCATACGACCGCAATTCCGTGTGCGGAAGCAAGAGGTGTAATCCTGCTTGCGGCAAAACAGAAAGGACTTGACATTTTTGAGTATACGCCGCTTCAGGTAAAGCAGTCGGTAGTCGGTTACGGCAGGGCGGAAAAGAGACAGGTGATTGCGATGGTTACAACTATTCTCGGCCTCTCAAAGCCTCCGAAACCTGACGACGCAGCTGACGCACTTGCGATAGCGGTTTGCCACGGAAACTCAGCCGGTTCTGCGCTCTCGGGATATTTCAATCTGAGATAATGTTTAAGGCACTGAAACTGTGTTGGAAATCCTGAGAAGGTGTGAAAAAACGGAGACAGTGTTAAAAAACTGAGACAGCGATGGAAAGCCTGTGACAGTGTTTGAAACCTGAAACAGCGTTGAAAAACTGATACAGTGATGGAAAAAGCGAGACAGTGTTAAAAAACTGAGACAGCGATGGAAAGCATGTGACAGTGTTGGGAATCCTGAAATAGTCTTGAAAAACCTGACACAGTGTTGAAAAATAAGCTGTTAAAGGCAGTTAATCCTGTTAAAAAACTGTCAGAATCGTAGCTGAAAGGTGTTTTTGCAAAGTAATATTTCCGGCATGAAAATCGTGCGGTTAAACGTCAAGGAACTCAGAAACCGTACGGTTTTGATACTTCACAGGCGGTCGGAGTATACAAGTGTCTTTTATCGAATAAATGAGTTTCGAACTTTACACATTTTGGAGGGAACAATGTTTTACCATCTTGACGGAATTGTCGACACGGTAGAAAACGGAACGGCAGTAATTGACGTCGGCGGTGTCGGGTACATGTGCAACGTAAGCTTGCGCACGGAAGCAAAACTTCAGCTGCTGACAGGAAAAAAGCAGAAGATTTATACCCACCTTTCCGTTCGCGAGGATGCCATGGAGCTGTTCGGATTTGCGGATAAAAGCGAGATGTCGATGTTCAAACTGCTTATCTCAGTTTCGGGCGTAGGAGCAAGAACGGCACTTGCGGTACTCGGAGCGGTTTCGCCGGAAAAACTGGCGCTTGCAATATCCATCGGTGACGTAAAAGCGATAAAAGCTCCGGGTGTCGGGCAGAAAACAGCGGCAAGAATTGTTCTTGAACTTAAAGACAAACTCGCAAAAGAAAGTCCGGTTTCGTCGATGGGCGCTGATGACGGCGGAGAACCGCTGATTATTCCGGCGGATAAAAGCAATAAATTTTCCGAGGCGGTTTCCGCTCTTACTGCACTCGGATTCACACGGGCGGAAACTGAAAGTATGCTGAGAAAAACGGATATAGTAAACCTGAGTCTTGAAGATATAATCCGCTCGGCGCTCAGAGGCGCAGGAAAATGATTTGTTGCAGAAAATAAATGTGCCCGGCAAAAGCCGTAAAAAAGAAAAGCAATAATGCAGTCGGTAAAACCGGCAAAGCAGAAAATTAAGTGCCGATAAATAAAGCATAACGTAAAAGTAAATGCATTCGGCGAGAGCCGTAGAAATATAACCAAAAATGCAGTCAGGAAACCGGGAAAATAAATGTGCCCGGTCAGAGCCGTAAAGAAGAAATACCGGTATTTTGTCGCCGGCAGGCAGATAATAAGGATAGAGGAATGGATAACGGAAGATACAGTGCTTTTGAGGACAGCGATTTTGAAAGCAGAATAGTAAGTTCAGGATATTCCGAGAGCGAGGATTCCGAAACAGAGCTTACACTGCGTCCCAAAACGATGGATGAATACATCGGACAGGACAAGGTAAAGGAAAACCTGAAAGTTTATATAGACGCGGCAAAACAGCGCGGCGAGGTGCTTGACCATGTACTGCTGTACGGTCCGCCCGGACTCGGAAAGACGACGCTTGCGGCAATAATTGCTGCGGAAATGGGAGTAAACATCAGGGTGACAAGCGGTCCTGCAATAGAAAAACAGGGAGATCTTGCGGCAATACTCAGCGGTCTCGGAGAAAACGACATACTTTTCATCGATGAGATACACAGGCTGAACAGATCGGTAGAGGAGATACTCTATCCCGCAATGGAGGACTATGCGCTTGACATTATACTCGGAAAAGGACCGAGTGCACGCAGTCTGCGCCTTCAGCTCGGACATTTTACCCTTATAGGCGCAACTACAAGAGCCGGACAGCTTTCAACGCCTCTGCGTGACAGATTCGGAGTCGTGCTGAAACTTGAACTTTACACCCCGCAGCAGCTGAAAGAGATAGTTATGCGTTCGGCAAAACTGCTTTCTACCGAAATAACAGAAGAAGGAGCTATGGAGCTGGCTTCAAGGTCAAGAGGCACTCCCCGTATAGCAAACAGACTCCTTAAACGGGTAAGAGACTTTGCGCAGGTAAAGGGCAGCGGTACAATTGACCGAGAGATAGCGGACTACGCTCTCGGAAAACTTGAAATAGACAGACTCGGTCTTGACAATATAGACAGGCGAATGCTTAAAACGATAGCCGACAGTTACGACGGCGGACCGGTAGGACTTGAAACACTTGCGGCAACCGTCGGAGAGGAGGCTGTAACCATCGAGGACGTGTATGAACCGTACCTTATGCAGATAGGTTTTCTCAGCCGTACGCCGAGAGGACGCTGCATAACAAGGACAGCGTGCGAGCACCTCGGAATAGATTTTCCGTCAAAGCAGGATAAAAAGAACAGAAGCGGACAGCAGACTTTTCAGTTTGATGACAACTGAAATAAGTAAAAAGTCAATGCAGGCAGGGTTACAGTAACCGCAGTAAAAAGTAAACTGAAATGAAAATAAATTGATATCAGATAACGGGTAAAACAAAATGTGGGCAGAAAACAACTGGCAGGATTATGAACTGTTGGACGCCAGCGACGGCGAAAGACTGGAAAGATGGGGAAAATATATACTTATCAGACCTGATCCGCAGATAATCTGGAAAGGTATGAAAAAAAGTCCTTTGTGGAAAAAGGCGGACGCTGTATACAACAGATCAAAGTCCGGAGGCGGAAGCTGGTCCGAAAACAGACTGCCCCAGGACTGGGAAATAGGCTACAAAGTCGGACTTGAAAGAGACCTGCGTTTTATCATACGTCCGACGGGATTCAAGCATACAGGACTTTTTCCGGAGCAAGCGGTAAACTGGGACAGACTTTACCGTCTGATAAAGAACAGCGGAAGGGAAGAGGTAAGAGTGCTCAACCTTTTTGCCTATACAGGTGGCGCAACGGTTGCCTGTGCGGCGGCGGGAGCAAAGGTATGCCATGTGGATGCCTCCAAAGGGATGGTAAATCAGGCAAGGCTCAATATGAAACTGAGCGGACTTGAAAATGCGCCTGTTCGGTACATTGTTGACGACTGCAAAAAATTCTGCGAACGTGAAATAAAACGCGGAAGCAGATACGACATAATCATAATGGATCCGCCTTCTTACGGCAGAGGACCGGGAGGCGAGATCTGGAAACTGGAAGAAAATATAAGCGGACTTGTCGAAACAGTGGCGTCGGTGCTGAGCGACAAACCGATGATGTTTCTGCTGAACTCCTATACTACCGGACTTTCTGCCGGAACTATGGGTTATCTTCTCGGCAGTATCGTCGGCAAACGTCTGAGCGGTGTTACTTATTCCGACGAAATAGGTCTTAAAGTCACCGAGACCGGACGTGTGCTCCCCTGCGGAAGCACGGCGATATGGCAGAGCGAGTAAGTGCAGAATAAATCGTCAGCGGTGACCGGCTTACAGAAAATAAAGCGGAGAAACGGCAATGGAAAAACCATTTATAAAACTTGAAGATGTGAGTTTTTCGTACGAGAGCGGCGAGGAAGGACCCGTGAAGATGCTCCTGCCGCCGATACTTAAGCGTATAAACCTTGAGATTGCGAGAGGCAGTTTTGTAGCGATACTGGGACATAACGGAAGCGGCAAATCAACGCTTGCCAAGCTGCTCAATCTGATACTTTTCCCGACTGAGGGCAAAATTTATCTTGACGGTAAGGACATTACCGACGAGAATATGACCGAAGATGACGTTTACGTGGTAAGACGGAAAATCGGAATGGTTTTTCAGAATCCGGATAACCAGCTTGTGGCGACAGTGGTAGAGGAAGACGTTGCGTTCGGACCGGAAAATCTCGGTGTTGAACCGGCGGAAATCAGGAGAAGAGTCGACAGGGCTCTTGAAACTGTCGGTATGAGTGAGTTTAAAAAGCATTCTCCGCACCAGCTTTCGGGAGGACAGAAACAGAGAGTGGCGATAGCGGGAATAATAGCTATGCTTCCGGAGTGTATAGTTTTTGACGAGTCGACCGCGATGCTGGATCCCAAGGGCAGAAAAGAAGTAATGGATACAATAGTCAGACTTAACAGAGAAAAGGGAATAACCGTTCTGCATATCACCCACAATATGGAAGAAGCTTTCAGAGCGGACAGAGTTATAGTGATCAGCGACGGAGAAATAAGTCTTGACGGAACTCCGAGAGAAGTTTTTTCAAATGTTGGAAAGCTGCGTACAGTGGGGCTTGACGTGCCGCAGGTTACCGAGCTTTTGTACGAGCTGAAAAGTATGGGGTACGATGAGGTCGACTATACCGAAACGGACGAAGAAAAATGTGCTGAAATGCTTGCCGAAATAATAAAAAGTCAGAAAGGCCGGTAAAATTTCCGTACCTTACGGGAAAACGGTTGTAAACCAAACGCAGTGACAGGTAAAATAACAGAAGAGTGAAATTATGAATGCGCTTGAACTTAAAGATATAACATATACTTACAGTAAAAAGACGCCGTTTGAAAGCAAGGCGCTTGACGGTGTAAACGCTTTTTTTGAGCAGGGAAAGGTAAACGGACTTATAGGTCATACCGGCAGCGGAAAATCGACACTTGTCCAGATGATGAACGGACTTTTAAAGCCCGATATCGGTCAGGTCGTTCTTCTCGGCAAGGATATATGGGAAGAGCCGAAGAAAATAAGGCAGATAAGATTTCAGTGCGGACTTGTTTTCCAGTATCCGGAATATCAGCTTTTCGAGGAAACCTGCGAAAAGGATATAGCTTTCGGCCCGAAAAATATGGGACTCAGCGAAGACGAGATAAGGGAGAGGGTAAGAAGTGCCGCTGA
The DNA here is from genome assembly GCA_944391815.1 of uncultured Clostridia bacterium. Lineage (GTDB taxonomy): Bacteria > Bacillota > Clostridia > Oscillospirales > CAG-272 > SIG673. Next base: position 26,366 of record CALXUV010000012.1, read on the forward strand.
GTTTGTCGGACTTGACAGCACGCTGCTGAAAAAATCTCCGTTTGAACTTTCCGGCGGACAGAAAAGAAGGGTAGCCCTTGCGGGAGTAATGGCAATGGAGCCGTCGGTGCTGGTGCTTGACGAGCCGGCAGCCGGACTTGATCCGATAGGAAGGACCGAAATATTCGGCGGAATACGGGGTTACCAGAGAGCGAAAGGCAATACAGTGATTATAGTCAGCCACAGTATGGAGGACGTAGCGGAATACTGCGACAATCTGACGGTGCTGAAAAACGGCAGGGTTTTGCTGTCGGGAAGTACAGGGGAAGTGTTCAGACACGAAAAAGAACTCGTTTCTTCCGGACTTGGAGTACCTCAGATAACAAGGTTTATGAGACTTCTGAGAGAACGCGGCGTTGAGTGTGCGGATAATATCTATACGGTTGAAGAGGCACTTCGTGAAGTAAAGAGACTTCTTGAGGAAAGGCGGGGAGAAAATGCTTAAAGATATAACTCTTGGACAGTTTTTTCCCGGTAAGTCGATTCTTCACAAAGCCGATCCGAGGATGAAGATAATACTTACACTGCTTTACATCGTGGCGGTTTTTATGTCTTCCTCCATCGTTTCTTACATTGTGACAGTTGCTTTTACAGTTATCCTTGCCGTTATAAGCAGGATAAGCGTAAGAGTTATACTCAAAGGACTGAAACCTTTGCTGTTTATTATGCTCTTTACGGCATTTTTCAATATTTTCTGGACAAAGGGTGAGAGCGAACCTCTTTTTGCCTACGGAATAATAAAGATTTACAAAGAGGGCATAATATTTGCGGTACTTATGATAGTTCGGGTGGCATGCGTGCTGACGGGAAGCAGTGTTATACTGACGTATACAACTTCTCCGATAGCTCTTACCGACGGACTTGAAAGACTTTTGTCTCCGCTGAAAAAAATAAAGCTTCCGGTTCACGAATTTTCAATGATGATGACGATAGCGCTCAGATTCATACCGACGCTTATTGAGGAAACCGACAAAATTATGAACGCCCAGAAAGCCAGAGGCGCAGATTTCAGCTCCGGTGGGCTTATAAAGAGAACAAAGGCACTGCTTCCGGTGCTTATACCACTGTTTGCCTCGTCGTTCAGACGTGCGGGAGAGCTTGCGACAGCTATGGAATGCCGTTGCTATCGGGGTGATAAGGGCAGAACCAGAATGACTCAGCTGAAATACAAGCCGGTCGACCTTCTTCTGCTTCTGATAATGGTGGCTTACGGAGCCGGAGTTGTTCTCTCGAACATATATCTCGGAAATCTGATCGTGCTTTGAATCTTTTCCGGCGGTGAGATATGAAGATACTTTTGAAACTGATGTACCTCGGTGAAAATTACTGCGGATGGCAGGTACAGGAAAACGGCAAAACAGTTCAGGGTGAGCTTTGCCGGGCATTCAGAGAGATATGCGGAAAGGATGTCAGAGTTACGGGATGTTCGAGAACAGACAGCGGAGTGCATGCAAAAGAGTACTTCTGCACGGCGGAAACAGACGGAATATTCGGAATACCCTGCGGAAAACTGCCCCTTGCGGTCAATGCACACCTTGACAGGGATATCAGCGTAAGGTCCGCAAAAGAGGTTCCAAAGGATTTTCACGCAAGATATGATGTTAAATATAAAACCTATGAATACGTCATAGACAACGGTGTTACGCACGATCCGTTTCTTGAAAAAAGGAGCTGGCATGTTCCGAAAAAACTCAGCGAAACCGTTATGGACGAAGCGGCAAAAATTTTTGTGGGGGAGAAAAATTTTGCGGCATTTATGGCGAGCGGAAGCAAAGTCACTGATACAGTGAGACGGATAACCGAGGCGTCAGTTCGCAGGGAAGGAGAAAACGTGATATTCCGGGTTACCGGTAACGGGTTTCTTTACAATATGGTCAGAATTATGACCGGAACTCTTGTCGAGGTCTCGCTCGGCAAAAAAAGCGTAAAGGACATAGCCTCTGCGCTTGACTGCGGGGACAGGAAAAAAGCCGGTATGACGGCACCGGCTGAGGGGCTTTATCTTGTAAGCGTTGTTTACTGAAGGAGAAAAAATGGGGAATCTGTTTGATGTAATACTTATACTGGCTGTTGTGATTACGATAATAGTGTGTTTTTGTAAGGGTGTATTCAGAATGCTCAGCCCTTTCAGAAAGATACTTGCCATTTCCTTGGCGTGGATGCTGAAAGACTGCGCACTGATGAGAAACACCGTCGGTAAAATCATAAACAGCGACGGAATAAAAAACAAGATACAGTCGATAGTCGACGGCGCATTCGCCGAAAAGATAAGTAATGCGACAACTGCCGAGGGCGTCGAGGTTTCGGAGCGTTTTGACGGACTTTTCGGGTTTGTGGGTAAGATGTTCGGAAATATCAAGGAGTACTGCATAAGTCTTTACGAGCAGCAGTTCGGAGGAGACCTCTCCGGACAGGTGGAGGATTTTACCTCGGATGTTGTTACCCATATAACCGATTCGATAGTTTCGTTTATTTCTTCGGCGCTTAGCTTTATAATACTTTACATCGTTTTTTCTCTGGCTCTTAAAATTCTTCTGAAACTTCTGAACGGTATATTTGATGACGGTGTTCTCGGACTTGTAAGCCGTATTCTCGGCGGATGCTTCGGAGTGGTGTACGGTTTTTTGCTTGCGTGGATAATCTCGATAGTGCTTGTGCTTATAATTCCGGTTGTAACTCCGATAACTCTTGATACGATACTCGGTGGAAACTTAAAAACTGTAGAGTGGTTTTATACGAAATTTTTCCTTTCACAGCTTATCGGTATGAGCATCTGAAAACCCCGACCGGTAATGAAAAAAGAACTCAGTCAGTTCAGGATGAGATTGCTGAGTGTTTTGCTGAGCTTTGACTTATCAATGACTGAAACTTTTATATTAATTTAAAATCAAAAAGCCATTCATCGGAAGCGTTTGTTTCTGACGGATGGCTTTTTCTGCTCAGTAAAAATATAAGATAAAATCCGTAAAAAGCGGATTTGTTTTTAACGCACAATCCTGCGCAGGATTTGAAATATATCAATTTATGCATTCGATGGTTCTGCAAACCGCTGAGTACAGCTTTTCAAGAGAATCGATATTCATTTTCTCGTTTACGGTGTGGATTGAATACAGATCAGGACCTATTGAAATAATGTCCGGGCTTTTGCCAAGAGCAGTCAGTCGTGAAGAAAAGATACCGCATTCCAGTCCGGCGTGTACCGACTCGAAAACTGCGGTTTTTCCGTATACTTCAAGGCAGGCTTTTTCAAAAGCACTCTGAAGTGCGCTTCCGCGTCTGTAAGGCCATCCGGGATAGCTGCTTTCTTTATTCAAAGTACCTCCGAGAAGCGTTGCCGTCGAACTGATAAGGTTTTCGGTGCAGCGGTCTGAAAAGTCGGCGCCGAATCTCGAAAGGAAAACCATTTCAAAATCTTCGTCGGATATGTTGCCGACTCCGGGATTTATGCTGGCAGACGGCATATCACTGCCGGGGATAATCTCAGTAATCCCGTACGGAACCAGAGTGAGCGCGGAAATTACTGCATAAGTGCTTTTGAAGGACAGCAGACGGACTTCTTCGTTTTCCGGGTTACAGGATTTAAGCGTTACGCGGAAATGTTTCAGGTCGCAGTCTTCAAGTGTCGCTTGAATTGACCTGAAAAGAGAAGTGCTAAGCTCTTTTACCGATCGGATATCGGTATTTTTAAGCAGTTCGAAAGTTGCATACGCCGAAACCGGTATTACATTGTCTTTTCCTCCGCCGCAGAGCTGAGCGAGCTGCATAGGATAATTTTTATGAATTTCAAAGAGCATAGTCCCGAGAATTTTCAGAGCGTTTTTTCTGTTTTTTGTAATGTCCACACCGCTGTGTCCGCCGGCAAGCCCGGAAATATTTATTTTATACAGTTTTTCCGCTTTGCGGGTGCGTTCGACGGGGATCCGGAGCTTATATCTTGATCCGCCTGCACAGCCGATACAAGCGGTGGCGGATTTTTCCGAGTCAAGATTTATTATATAATCGGATGAGACAAGAGAGTAGTCGAAATTTTCGGCACCCTGCATACCTGTTTCCTCAGAAGAAGTGAAGAGAAATTCCGTTTGCGGGTGCGATGCCTCACCGTCTTCCATCAGTCGGAGCATAACCGCTACGCCTCCTCCGTTGTCGGCGCCGAGCGTTGTTGCTTTTGCGCTTACAAATCCGTTTTTTTCGACAAGAGTGAGAGGATCGGAAGAAAAATCATGTCCTGATTCAGAAGTTTTTTCGCATACCATGTCGGTATGTGCGGCTAAAAGTACAGAGGGCATATTCTGTTTGTCCTTAGAAGCCGGCTTTCTTACGAAAACGTTATTATGTGAGTCCCGACGGTAAAACAGTCCGTTTTTTTCCGCCGTAGAACAAATAAAGTCCGCTATTTTTTCTTCATGTCCGCTGGCACGTGGTATAACTGAAATTTCTCTGAAATATTCCATTGTGCTTTTCATAGCTTTTTCTCCGTATTTTTAAAAATAATCAGCACTTTCGTTCTTTGTAAAAAAATCATCCGAGAGCATTGTAAATCAAGCGATAAGTCTGTCGCACGTTTTGCAGGGATAGCACGAGCGTCCTTTGACCTGTTAATCCCGCTTTTTTCCGAATAAAAGTCAGCCAAGAGCCTTATAAAACTCAACGGCAAGTCTGTCGCACCTTTCATTTCGGGGGATCATTGAGTCGGGTAATATCACGCATTTTTTGTCAGCTGTAAGTCAGCCAATGACATTGTAAATCAAACGACAAGTGGCAGGGACTGACCTATTAATTCCGTTTTTTGCCGAATAAAAGTCAACCAAGAGCCTTGTAAATCAAGCGTCAAGCTGTCGCACCTTTTGCAGGGACAGCACGAGCGTCCTTTAACCTATTAATCCCGCTTTTTTGTAAGCTGAAAGTCAGCCAAGAGCCTTATAAAACTCAACGGCAAGTCTGTCGCACCTTTCATTGTAGGGATGCCCCGCATGACCTTTTACCCAGATAAATTCCACACGGTGTTTTTCACAAAGCGTAAGGAGCTGATCCCAAAGCTCTGTGTTCAGCGCCGGTTTTCCGTCAGCCTTTTTCCATCCTTTTTTCTTCCAGGACTCAGCCCACCCTTTTGTCATGGAATCGCATACGTATTTTGAGTCGGTTGTTACCGTTACGCTACACGGTTCTTTAAGTAATTTCAGAGCTTCAATAACGGCGGTCAGCTCCATTTTGTTGTTTGTCGTATTTTTTTCTCCGCCGGAGATTTCTTTTTCTTTGCCGTTATAAACCAGAACTGCGCCGTAGCCCCCGGGCCCCGGATTGCCGCTGCAAGCTCCGTCGGTATAAATATCCACATGTTTCATAGCAGACCTGCATAAATAGTATTCAGGAAAACTCCGAAAAGTATTCTCCCGTAATTATTATAAACTGAGCCATGCAAAAAATCAAGTAGGGTTATAAAAACTTTACACAACATTACTTGACAAAGTATGGCGAATATTTATAATATTAACTATGACAGGCACAGATAAGGAATATTTGCTGTGCGCTGTGCCGCAACGAAATAACCGAAAGGGGAAATCAGTTATGGATTTTTTATGCGAACATGTTGTGGAAAGAAAAAAAGAGGGTTTTTACAGGTTCAAAAAAACGCTCATACTCCTTGCGTGGATTATTTTTCCGCTGCTTTTTATAGCGGTATGCTTTGGGATAGGAAGCATAAGTCCTGCGCTTTCCGTATTTAAATTTTCACTGTTCCTTATCCCGCTTTTTGTGTTTCTCGGACTGAAAATCGCTCCGATAAATATGGCGTACGGAGATGTGAGTTATGAGTATTCGCTCAATTCCGGAACTATGGACTTTTCCAAAATTTACGGGCTGAGATTCAAAAAAGACTGGTTCAGCATAGATCTCACTAAGGTGGAACGCTGCGCACCGGTAGAGGAAATGACACAAAACGAAAAGGTAAACGGAAATTACCGTAGAGTTTATAAGGCAGTGTCGAGTGATAAAGCGAAAAACCGGTATTATGCAATTTTCAGAAACGACAAGGATGAACGCTGTATAGCTTATTTTGAAGTAATAAAGAAAAGCCTTAAAATGATAAAGATGTACCATACCGCAACCGTAATGAAAGAATTATCGGAATAAACATATATCCGGCGTCCGCTTCATAAATTTAATAAAAACAGTTTGCGGAGCGGAATTATGAGAAAAGCGGCGGTATGTGTTTGTTTATGCATGTTGTTTATTGTGTCCTCCTGCACGGGACAAAGTCCGGACGGCGATCCGTTCTCGGTCTTCAAAGGAAATTTCAAGGCAGGGATTACAGCCGTGTGCAACGGAAACGAGTCACAGCTGACTTACATAGGCGGAGAAACAAGTGAGATAACCTTTTCAATGCCGAAAGAAATTTCCGGATTTACTCTTGAAAAAGAACAGGGAAAAATTTTTCTGTCATACGATGGGGTAAAGACTGAAATTCCCGGAGAGTTCGGTATACTGTTAGATATCTGTGAAAAAGCATTTGGAGCGTCGCCCGATGAAATATCGGAAGTCAGGGCTGAAAAAACCGAAACCGGTACCGTTTCAGTTGTGATTACGGAAAACTGTAAATATGTTTTTTGCGAGGACGGAACCCCGGCAAGCGTAGAGGGAAATTTCGGCGGAAAAGTATTTATGCTGACCTTCACCTCGTTTGAGAAGCTGTCATGAAAGATAATTTTCAGCCGGTAACGGAAATTAATCTCGGAGCACTTTGCGAAAACGCCCTGATTCTGAAAAAAACTGTCGGCGACTTTTACTGCGTGCTGAAATGTGACGCATACGGTCACGGAGATATAAACTGCGCCCGTGCGCTTTCTGAGGCAGGATTTGACCGTTTTGCCGTATTTTCCGTGCGGGAAGCTGAAAGAATAGGAAGGTTTGCCCGGGAGATACTTATACTCGGAAGAAGCGAAAAAAAACTGATCCGGCTTGTAGCTGAACGAGGCTACATCCAGACAGTTTCTTCTTTTGAATACCTTGAAGAGCTTCAAAGCGTTACGGATATTCCGCACATCCATCTGAAACTCGACTGCGGAATGAACAGAAGCGGGTTTCGTTGCAACCCGGAAGAAATTTTAAGCAGGCTCGGTCATGTGCGTGATAAGGTGTGCGGGATATACACTCACTTTCATTCCGCGGACTGTCCGGAGCTGAATGAAACAAAATCAGAATTAAAGGATTTTATCGGGAAATCGGATTTTTTAAGGGATGCACTCGGAAATGAAATTCTGAGGCACGCCGCAGCTTCTTCGGCGGCACTGCGGCTCCCGGAAGCGAGATTTGATCTGTGCCGCATGGGAATTGCGCTTTACGGGTGCGTTCCGGATAACTGCGTCGGTCCCGTTCTTAAACCGGTTATGGGTTTTTACGGCAGGATAACAGAGACAAGATTCGTGAAAAAGGGTGAAAACATCGGCTACGGGACAGGTAACCGGGCGGAAAAGGATATGCTTGTGGCAACGGTTGCGGCAGGATACGCATCGGGTCTGAGACGCGCTCTTTACGGGAGATACAGACCCCTTGTCTGCGGCTACCCGGTCAGTTTCGCAGGTAAAATCTGCATGGACAGATGTATGCTTGACTTAACGGAAGCGGCGGAAAACGGATTGTTTCCGAAAACCGGCGACCGTGTGGAGTTTTTCGGTGAAAATAAAGGTGTGGCGGAAATGGCGTCGGCCTCTGAGACAATAAGTTATGAAATACTGACGGGTATCGGCGGATGCTGCCGGCAAAGGATGCTGAAAAAGTGAAAGGAAAATGAGATGGGCGACATATTCGGAAGGTTTGCGCCGTTTGTGCAGGACTATATTTACAGAAGCGGCTGGAATGAACTCAGGAATATACAAACGGAAAGTGCAAGGATAATATTTGATACGACCGATAATCTGCTTCTAACCACTCCTACGGCTTCCGGAAAAACGGAGGCCGCATTTTTTCCGGTGATAACCGAGCTTTGGGAAAATCCTCCGGAAAGCTTCGGTGTCCTTTACATTGCGCCTTTGAAAAGTCTCATAAACGATCAGTTTTCCAGAATAGAAGAGATAATTGAGGAAAGCGGAATACCTGTTTATCATTTTCACGGTGACGTTGCCGCTTCTCACAAGAGCAGGGCGCTGAAAGAGCCGCGCGGAATAATACAGATCACACCGGAATCGCTTGAAAGTATGCTCATCAACCGTCAGAACGATATAGTCAGACTTTTCTGCGATCTGAGATATGTCATAATTGACGAGCTTCATGTACTGATGGGCAGCAGTCGCGGAAGTCAGATACTTTGTCAGCTGGCAAGGATAAGACGTCTTACCGGGAATGATGCAAGAAGAATAGGGCTTTCGGCAACGGTAGGAGACACAGAAGCGGCGTGCGCATGGCTTGGAATGGGCAGTGGCAGAGCTACCGTATGCCCTGAGGTACCGAAAGTAAAACTCAGGTGGAAGCTCGGGATGGAGCAGTTCTATATCGGAAAGTGGGGAGCTACTCCGGTAAAGGCTGGCGAGAGCGAAAAACAGAATCCGATAGATCCCGGTTACGGGTACGTTTATGACTGTGTTAAAGGAAAAAAATGCCTTGTTTTCTCAAATTCCAGAGAGGAGACCGAGTACGTTACCGCAACCCTTCGTCAGATAGCCAAACTTAAAGGAGAGCAGGACGTTTTTTCGATACATCACGGCAACCTTTCCGCTTCGATAAGAGAAGGTGCGGAACTCGATCTTAAAAACGACGAAATAATAAATACCACATGCGCAACGGTAACGCTTGAACTTGGAATCGACATAGGCAAACTCGAAAGGATATTGCAGATAGAAGCGCCGAACTCCGTTTCGTCGTTGCTTCAAAGAATCGGAAGGTCCGGCAGAAGAGGAAATCCGCCGGAAATGATTATGGTTTTCAGAGAGGAAATGCCGCTTCCGGATACACCTCTGCCTCAGCTTATCCCATGGCAGCTGCTTCAGGGTATAGCAGTGGTTCAGCTTTACGCAGAAAAAAGGTTTACCGAACCGCCGGATATCAAAAAGCGTCCGTACAGTCTTATGTTTCACCAGACGCTCAGTATACTGAAGTCAAGCGGTGAGCTTACGCCTGCACAGCTTGCGTCAAGGGTGCTCGGGCTCCCGCCGTTCTACGGAGTTGATAAGGACAGTTACCGCAGTCTGCTTGTCTCTATGCTGGAAGGCGATTACATTGAGAGAACCGAAACCGGTGGTATTATTGTAGGACTGAAAGGTGAAAAACTGACATCAGGATTCAAATTCTACGCCGTATTCAAGGATTCGGAGGATTATACCGTAAGGTGTAAGTCCGATGAAATAGGCACAATAACGTCGGTTCCGCCGGTAGGAGACAGATTTGCGCTTGCCGGAAGAGTCTGGGAGGTAGAGGAGACCGACATAAAAAACAAGCTTGTTTTCGTCAAAGCGGTCGAAGGCAAAATGCAGATATCCTGGCCCGGCGACTACGGTGAGATACACACCGAAATACTGAAACGCATGAAACGCATACTTGAAGAGGATGCGGAATATCCCTACCTCAAAGAGCATGCAAAAAAACGTATTGAAGAGGCACGGGCTCTTGCGAGAAGAACAGGTATGCTTACTTGTCCGCTTGTGCATCTCGGCGGATACAGCTATGCGCTTTTCCCGTTTGTCGGAACAAAGTCACACCGGGCGCTCAGGAGAATTCTCGTAAGGCTCAAAGACCGATTCAGACTGAGTGCGATAGATTACGAAAGGTGCTATTATATAACTTTCAGAATGGAAAGAGGAACTCCGGCAGAGCTTATCAATGCAGTTAACGACATCTGCCTTGACAAAAATTTTGATCTCCACAGCCTGGTCAGTAACAGCGATATCCCTCTGTTTGAAAAATACGACGAATATCTGCCGGGCGAGCTGCTGAGAGACGCTTATGCGGTGGACAGGCTCGAAATGCCGGAATGTCTGCAGTAGCAGTGACTGAAACGCCGGTGTACGAAAAAAAGCCGAATAAAAAACGCTCAGATGAATCGGAAAATTGAGGCTTAAACCGGACGGTCAAATATGAAAAATCAAGCCGGAAACAGCTGAGGAAAACCAAAAGAAAAGCCGAGCGTAGTGGATGCGGTTAAAACGACTCGGTAATGTACGGTAGTAAGGGTTTTCACGGTAAGATAATCAAAAATTATTTCATATAAACATCAGAAAGACAGGAAAGTTAAAATGAAGTACACAATTCACAGAACGGTTTCTCCGCATGATCTCGATTACAACAATATAGCATCGGCATCTGCCGTGCTGAGATTTATGCAGGAATGTGCTTATATGCAGCTCACCGATGTCCCGCCTACGATGGACGAGCTCAGAGAGCAGGGAAAGGTTTTCGTGCTGAGCAGGTTGAGTTACAGCATTTACAGCGAGCTACACGCCTGCGAGGAAATTGAGGTAAGGACATGGCCATGTGAAAGCGGAGGGGTGAGTTTTCCCCGTTGCTCTCAGATAATAAGAGACGGCAAGATAGTTGCAGAGCTTGTTTCGGTATGGGCGCTTATAAATCCGGTTACCCACACACTGTGGCGTGCAAGTGACTACCACCCTTCATTTGAATACGGTCAGATGCTTGAACTCGACCTGCCGACAAGAATAAGAATACCGAGAGATATGAACCTGTCGCTTGTCGGAGAGCATACTGTTGAGTATTCAGACGTTGACGTCAACCGTCACCTCAACAATACGAAGTATCCGGATATGCTGTGCGGTTTTCTGCCGGACATGAAAGGAAAAAGGGTAATCAAGCTGGCAATCAGTTATCTTTCAGAAGCACCGCTTGGCGAAAGACTGAAAATATACGTTTCAGAAGAAGAGGACGGCGCTTACTGGGTGAGAAGCGTAAAGCAAAACGGAGATGTCAACTGCGAAGCTCAGATAGTTACCGACGAAATTTCCTGAAATCAAGCAGCAGGCGCAAAAAAAATCATCGGTAATATCAAGACTGAGTCAAAACCCATGAGACGAAAGGCAGGGGTGAAAACGCGGTCAGCAGAAATATAATTGAAACGCATCAGCTTATAAACCGAATTGCGCCGGAATTTAAGGAAAGGGGAGCCCGGACATATGAGTTTAATATATCTGGATGTAAGCGATCAGATTCTGAAACGCGGACTTGCTCAGATGGTAAAAAGGACAGGGCATACAGTCACCGAGGACGGACAGGCGGAAGAAGCGGAATTTGTCATAAGAGAAAGCGGCGGTGAAAAAATCATCCTGTCGAGGGCAACGGGTGAAGACACTTTCGTGCTTGAAAGACCGATAAGCGAAGAAGAGCTGAAAAAAGCGCTGACTCCCGGAAAAGAAACGGTAAAAAACGAGCTGAAACTTAGCGCAAGACAGAGTAAAGTAAGCTACGGAAAGCAAAGCGCTGTTTTAACCGAAAAGGAATTTGCGGTAATGCAGCTTCTGATGCAGAACAGAGGAAAACCCGTTCCGGACGGCGAAATAAAGAACCGTGTATTCGGAATGACCGACGATGAAAGCAACATATCAGCGGTCTACGTCAACTACATAAGAAAAAAACTGTCGGCAATCAGAGCGGAAAACGTAATAGTGCGTGTACGAGGACAGGGGTATATGCTGAAATGACAAAGTGAGCCAAATTTTCAGCGTCAGTAAGATCTCAGGCGCAGTCAGTTAAAAGCGAAAGGGAAAGAATATGCTTGAAAAGATTTATACAATACCGGTAAACGAAGCAATAGATGCTGTAATTCAGAATCCGGCAGAAGGATGCCCGTTTTGCAGACTTTACAGAAAACTTGAAAACGACGAGACGGAGATAATACTCGGGGCGTCGATGATGGAACCCGACGTACGGATAAAAACAAATGAACAGGGATTTTGCGGCAGACATTTTGACATGATGTTCGAACGCAATAACAGGTTAGGACTGGCGCTGATACTTGAAAGTCATCTTGCACAGGTAAGGGAAGCGTGCGAACCCGGCGGACTTTTCGGAATGAAAACCTCAAAAATACCGGAAAAACTCGAAAAGCTGGAAAACAGCTGCTACGTATGCGGAAGAATAAACCATTCCTTCGGCAAAATGGTTGAAAACACAATTTATCTTTACGAAACGGAGTCAGATTTCAGAAAAAAATTAAGCGAAGTGCCGTATATATGCCTCCCACATTACAGAAAGCTTCTTGTTTCGGCGTCAGCTCATATGAACAAAAAAATGATACCGGATTTTCAGAAGGCTGTTGCCGGGATAGTCAACGGATATTTTGACGAGCTGAGAGCTGACGTAAGTCATTTCTGTAAAAAATTCGATTACAGATACGAAAACGAGCCGTGGGGCAATTCCAAAGACGCAGTTGAAAGGGCAATAAAATTCCTTTCCTGCGACAGAAGAACAAAACCGGATAAACAGAAATAAAAGCGTTCGATTTGAAAAGAGGAAACAGAAATGACGGTAACTGAAAAGGACGGAAAGGTAAACGTAAAGGGACTTGAATATTTTTCGGTAAACCAGACTTTTGACTGCGGACAGTGCTTCCGTTTTGAAGTTGACGGTAGCAGCGCCAAAGGTCTGGCAATGGGCAAAGAGATAACATTTTCCCAGATAAATGACGGCGAGATAGAAATTTATCCCTGTACCTGTTCAGAATTCGAGTCGGTCTGGAAGAGATATCTTTCGCTTGATGAGGACTACGGAAAAATCAGAAGCGGTCTTGCGGAGCTGCGCAGAGAAGACAAAAAACTTTCGGAGGCGATGATAACCGGAAGCGGAATAAGAATACTGAGGCAGAGTCCGTTTGAGACGCTGATTTCGTTTATAATATCGCAAAACAATAATATACCCAGAATAAAAAAACTGATTTCTGCACTGTGCGAAGAAGGTGCCAAAATAAGCGGGCAAAGCGAGAAAGAATTTCCGACGCCGGACGTTATTATGAAAATCGGAGTTGACGGACTTAAAGCTCTGAAAACCGGTTTCCGTGCGGAATACATATACGATGCGGCAAAAAAAGTTGCAGACGGCGAGGTCGATCTCGAAAAGGTAAAAAGCGGTACCGCAGAAAAAGGAGAGGCGGAGCTGTGCAAAATAAAGGGAGTAGGACCAAAGGTGGCTGCCTGCACGCTTCTTTTCGGGTTCGGAAAATACAGCAGTTTCCCGATTGATGTCTGGGTAAAGAGGGTAATGCGTGAATACTACGGGGACAGCATAAGCGGAAAGGATTTCGGAGAGTACGCCGGACTTGCACAGCAGTACCTGTTCTATCACAGAAGATACATAGAAGAAAATAGGAAATAACCGAAAAAACACTTGATTTTTCAATGCAATTGTAGTACAATAAAGTCGGTGGATTATAATAAGTTTGAAATAAAGAAAACGGAGGAAAGAATCGTGGCTATAAAATTAAACGAAAAGTACCTTGCCGGATTTGTAAGCGAAGAGGAAATAAAAGAAGTAGAAAAGGAAACCGCAAAGGCGGTAGAGACAGTAAAGAACAGAAACGGAGCCGGCAGCGACTTTCTGGGCTGGGTTGATCTGCCCGTAAATTACGATAAGGCGGAATTTGAGGCAATTAAGAAAGCGGCGGAGAAAATAAAGAAAAGCTGCGACGTATTTGTCGTCATAGGAATCGGCGGATCGTATCTCGGCGCAAGAGCAGCCATAGAATACATAAAAAGCCCTCTGTACAATGCCCTTTCAAAAGATACACCGGATATTTATTTTGCCGGAAATACACTCAGCGGAACGGCGCTTGACGAGCTTCTTTCGATATGTGAGGGAAAAGATATCTGCGTAAACGTAATTTCAAAATCAGGAACCACTACTGAACCTGCGATAGCTTTCAGAGTTATGAGAGAGTATCTTGAAAAGAAATACGGCAAAGAGGGAGCAAAGGAAAGAATATTCGCAACTACCGACAAAGCGAAAGGAAGCCTTAAATTCCTTGCCGATCAGAACGGTTATCAGTGTTTTGTTGTGCCCGATGACGTCGGCGGAAGATATTCGGTCCTTACAGCGGTAGGACTGCTTCCGATAGCGGTTGCCGGATGCGATATAGATAAACTTATGCAGGGTGCGGCGGACGCGCGTTCAGCATATAACGGAAAAACCGGAACCGACTGTGAAAGATATGCCGCTATAAGAAACTGCCTGCACAGAAAAGGAAAAGACATAGAAATACTTGCCTGCTATCACCCGTTTTTCACCATGACAGCCGAATGGTGGAAACAGCTTTACGGAGAAAGTGAAGGCAAGGACGGAAAGGGTATATTCCCGGCTTCGGTTATATTCTCAACAGACCTTCATTCAATGGGACAGATGATCCAGGAAGGCAAACGCAATATATTTGAAACAGTCGTTGATATCAAGTCCACCGGCGCAAAGGCTGCCGTTCCGGGCGACGAGGAAAATCTCGACGGTCTCGGATTTATAGCCGGACAGACGCTTGACAGCGTGAACAGCAAGGCGTTCCAGGCAACTGCACTGGCGCACTGCGACGGCGGAGTGCCGAATATAGTTCTCGAAGTTGACGGCAAGAGCGAATACGATTTCGGCTATCTTGTATACTTCTTTGAAATGGCATGCGCAATATCCGGATATACTCTCGGAGTCAATCCGTTCAATCAGCCGGGAGTAGAAGGTTACAAAAAGAATATGTATGCGCTTCTCGGAAAACCGGGTGCTGAAAACGAGGAGAGACGCAAACAGCTTCTTGCAAGACTCGGCGAGTAATCTGACCGGTAGAGTACGGAAGCAGCGTCACTGCGCTAAACTGTCTATGTAATAAAAAGGGGCTGTCACAAATTCGGTTTGGGCAGCCCCTGATGCGGTGTTATCGACCTTTATGGCATAATAAGTAAAAATAAACGAATAATAAAAAAGAAGTAATCAGTTTTTAATTCACATTAAAAGAAAGGGAAGTTATGGAGCAAAGGCCGTTTAAGCTTGTCAGCAGTTATAAGCCTACCGGAGATCAGCCGCAGGCAATCGACGGACTTGTAAAAGGTCTTAACGAAGGAAAAAGAGAACAGATACTGCTCGGCGTAACCGGTTCGGGTAAAACCTTTACGATGGCAAATGTTATAGCGAGGGTGAACCGCCCGACAATAGTGCTTGCGCATAATAAAACTCTTGCGGCACAGCTTTGCTCGGAACTGCGTGAATTCTTCCCGGAAAACGCCGTTGAGTACTTTGTGTCGTATTATGATTACTATCAGCCGGAAGCCTATATCCCGGGAAGAGATATTTATATCGAGAAGGATGCTCTTGTCAACGACGAAATAGACAAACTGCGTCACAGCGCTTCGTCTGCGCTTTTCGAAAGAAGAGATGTGATTATAGTAGCGTCGGTTTCATGTATTTACAGCCTCGGTGATCCGGCAGAATACAAAGGACTGATGGTTGATATGCGTGTCGGAGCGCAGATGGAAAGAAACGAGCTTCTGCGCAGACTCATAGGAATCAGTTATGAAAGAAACGATCTTGCTCCTGAGAGAAACAAATTCAGGGTAAGAGGGGACATCGTGGAAATATATCCGTCCGGTTCTGACGGAACACTTATCAGAGTTGAATTTTTCGGGGACGAAATTGACAGAATAACAGAGATTAACCACATTACCGGAGAGATAATCCGGGACGTAAGTTATGCCGTTGTGTTTCCGGCGACTCACTATGCCGTGTCACCTGAGAAGAGAGAAGCGGCGCTTTCGGTGATACTTGAGGAAATGGAAGAGCGGGTAGCGGAGTTCAAGGCACAGGGAAAGCTGATAGAAGCTCAGAGAATCGAGGAAAGAACAAGATATGACGTTGAGATGATGCGTGAGATCGGTTATTGCTCGGGCGTTGAAAACTATTCAAGGGTTTTGTCGGGACGTCAGCCCGGAAGTACGCCGTACACACTGCTTGACTATTTTCCGAAGGATTACCTGATGATAGTTGATGAGTCGCACGTCATGCTTCCGCAGATAAGAGGTATGAGCGGCGGCGACAGAGCAAGAAAAAGAAATCTTATCGAATACGGCTTCCGTCTCCCGTCGGCTTACGATAACAGACCGCTTTTCTTTGAAGAGTTCGAGAAAAAAATAAATCAGGTTATTTACGTCAGCGCAACTCCGGGACCGTACGAGAAAACCCACGCAGAAAATATGGTAGAGCAGCTGATAAGACCGACAGGACTTATCGATCCCGAGGTAGTTGTAAGACCGGTAAAAGGTCAGGTGGATGACCTGATGAGCGAGATATACAGCCGGGCGGAGAAAAAGGAAAGAGTTCTTGTCACGACTCTGACAAAGAAGATGGCGGAGGACCTGACGGAGTATCTGAACCTGAACGGTCTTAAAGTCAAGTATATCCATCATAACGTCGATACGATGGAGCGTATGGAGATAATAAGAGGGCTGAGACTCGGAGAATTTGACGCGCTTGTCGGAATAAATCTACTCCGTGAAGGACTCGACATACCGGAGGTATCGCTTGTCGCGATTCTCGATGCGGACAAGGAGGGACTGCTCCGTTCCGAAACTGCTCTTGTCCAGACAATAGGACGTGCGGCAAGAAACGTAAACGGCAAGGTTATAATGTATGCCGACAGCGTAACCGGAGCAATGAGAGCCGCAATAGCCGAGACAGAACGAAGAAGAAAAATACAGCGTAAATACAACGAAGAGAACGGAATAACTCCGAAGAGCATAGTAAAACCGGTTCACGACGTAATAGATCTCGGAAAGACTGTAAAAACGGAGGAGAACCGTGATAAAAAGCTGAAAAAACAGGACAGAGAAAAGCTTATAGCCGAGCTTACCGAGCGTATGAAAGACTGCTCGAGACGTCTTGAATTTGAGGCTGCGGCAAAATTAAGAGACAGGATAGCGGCGCTGAGAAGCTACGGCAAGGACTGAGATGACCGGCACCGCGGAAAAAAGTTAAGGAAAGAGTCGAAGGAAAAGAAAAATGGCATCATTTATTGATATAGTCGGAGCAAGAGAAAACAATCTTAAAAACATAAATCTTCGGTTGCCGAGGGAGAAACTCATCGTGTTTACCGGACTTTCCGGTTCCGGAAAATCCTCGCTTGCCTTCGACACAATCTATGCGGAAGGACACAGGCGTTTTGTCGAGTCGCTCTCATCTTATGCGAGAATGTTTCTCGGACAGCTTGACAAACCTGATGTTGATTCGATAGAAGGTCTTTCTCCGGCGATTTCGATAGATCAGAAAACGACATCCAAAAACCCGAGAAGTACGGTAGGAACGGTAACGGAAATATACGACTATTTAAGACTTCTGTACGCACGTGTAGGCGTGCCGCACTGTCCGGTCTGCGGAAAAGAAATCCGAAGACAGTCGACCGATCAGATACTGGAAAAAATACTTGCCCTGCCGGATGGAACAAAGTTCACGGTGCTTGCACCGGTGGTGAAAAGTAAAAAGGGACAGCACGAAAAGGTTTTCGATCAGGCGAGAAAAAGCGGTTTTGCCCGTGTCAGAGTTGACGGAATACTGTACGATCTTTCGGAAAAGATAGAGCTTGAAAAGAACAGTAAGCATACTGTTGAGATTGTAGTCGACCGTCTTGTGATGAAAGAAGGTATAAGAAGCCGCCTTTCCGATTCGGTTGAAACTGCGCTTTCCCACGCCGGCGGAAACGTGACCATTTCCGTTGTCGGAGGAAGCGACACCGAATTTTCTCAGAACTATGCCTGTGAAGAGCACAATGTAAGCTTCGGAGAGCTGGAGCCGAGAATGTTTTCCTTTAATAACCCGATAGGAGCCTGTCCGGTATGCCTGGGACTCGGAGAAACATCGGTGATTTCTCCGTCAAAAATTATACCGGATATGAATCTCTCAATAAGACAGGGAGCGATAGCGGTCAACGGTTTCAAAAGTCTTGACGAAAAAGCCTACTCCGGACCTCTTTTCGAGGCGGCGGGCAAAAAGTACGGCTTTGACTTTGATAAGCCGATAAAGGATTACAGCGAAAAAGCTTTGCAGGTTCTTCTGTACGGAAGCGGAGATGAAAAGTATAAGGTAACAAGAGAGTTTGAGGGAATAGTCAGACGTCAGGAGATAACCTTTGACGGAGTAGTCGGGATGATAAATCAGCGCAAGGCAATGTGGAAGGAAGACTACTACGATGAGTTTTACGAGGAGTCACCCTGTACAGCGTGCGGCGGAAAAAGGCTGAAACCTGAAATACTGTCGGTAACCGTCGGAGGCAAGAGTATAGACGATTTCTGCCGGATGCCGGTAACAAAGTCGCTTGAATTTACCGAAAGCCTTGTTTTTGAGGGCTCGGAGCAGAAGATAGCGCAGGGAATACTTAAAGAGGTAAAAGCAAGACTTGGATTTCTGAAAAATGTAGGACTTGAATATCTTTCTCTGACGAGAAAATCCGGAACGCTTTCGGGTGGTGAAGCGCAGAGAATCAGGCTTGCCACGCAGATAGGATCGTCTCTTACGGGAGTTATATATATACTTGATGAGCCGAGTATCGGGCTTCACCAGAGGGACAACGGCAAGCTTATAGCGACGCTCAAAGCTCTGCGTGATCTCGGCAACACTCTGATAGTCGTGGAGCACGATGAGGAAACGATGGAGGAATCGGACTATATAGTCGACATCGGACCGGGGGCGGGTATCCACGGCGGATATGTGGTTGCGGCAGGTACTCCGGAAGAAATAAAGAAAAATCCCGATTCGGTAACCGGTGCGTTTCTTTCAGGAAGACGTAAGATTGCGGTGCCAAAGGAAAGAAGAAAAGGAAACGGAAAATTTCTGAAAATATCAGGCGCAAAGGAAAACAACCTTAAAAACATAGATGTCAGCTTCCCCCTCGGAGTTTTTACCTGCGTTACGGGTGTTTCAGGTTCGGGTAAATCGTCTCTTGTCAACTCAATTCTTTACCGTGTGCTTGCAAAGAAGCTGAACGGAGCATACACCTATCCCGGGGCTTACCGCTCGCTTTCCGGAGAAGAAGAGCTTGATAAAGTAATAGCAATAGATCAGAGCCCGATAGGACGAACACCGAGGTCAAATCCCGCAACCTATACCGGACTTTTCACCGATATAAGAGAACTTTTTGCCAAAACTCCGGACGCCCGTGTCAGGGGTTACAAAGCGGGCAGATTTTCTTTCAACATCAGCGGAGGAAGATGCGAGGCGTGCGAAGGTGACGGCGTAAAGAAAATCGAAATGCACTTTCTGCCGGACGTATATGTAAACTGCGATGTATGCAAAGGAAAAAGATACAATCACGATACACTTGAATGCAGATATAAAGGCAAAAACATATCCGAAGTACTTGAAATGACGGTTGAGGAGGGCAGGGAATTTTTCTCGGAGCACCCGAGAATAAAGAGAAAGCTCGATACCCTTTTTGACGTCGGACTCGGATATATTAAGATAGGTCAGAGCTCGACCACCTTGTCCGGAGGAGAAGCGCAGAGGGTTAAGCTGGCAACTGAGCTTGCAAAGAGAGCTACGGGCAGAACGGTTTATATTCTCGACGAGCCGACGACAGGACTTCATACCGCAGATGTGGAAAAACTGATAGAAGTACTTCAGCGTCTGGTCGATGCGCAGAATACGGTTATAGTTATCGAACACAATCTCGAAATGATAAAAACAGCTGACTATATAATAGATATGGGACCGGAGGGAGGAGATGCCGGCGGAACGGTGGTTGCGTGCGGAACTCCTGAGGAGGTTGCAAAAAACAAGAAATCCTATACCGGTCAGTATCTGAAAAAAATACTCGGTAAATAAAAGTCTGACGGCAGACTGTAAAAGCAGGTTGCCGTCTCGGCCGGTTATTGTTATTGATCACGGGTTTATCGGAAATCAGCTCACTGAAATAAATTTGAGATTATTTTAAAATTTTTAAACTTGATAGAATTTAGCTTAATATAAATAAAAATAACCCGGATTCAGATATGATTCTGAATCCGGGTTGTATGTATTTACAGGGTTGATCACAGATCAGGCATAAGCTGTTTTTTGCTGTGACAGTCGAGCTTTCTGTAATCAGTGATGACATAACGGTTATCGTCCGAGTCACGGATACGCACTCTGCCGTCAGAATAAACCTTTATGTCGTGGTTTCTGTTCCTGATATCAAAGTATTTTATACCTCTGTCGGTATCTACGCACCAGTGAAGAGTGCCGTATTTTTCGGTAGTGGAAATGATTTTCGTTATGTGAGGAACAAGATAATAGTCGTTAAGACTGTACGCTATCACTTCGTACGATTCTTTCGAGATGTCTTTGAGATTACGGATTACAGCTATTTCCTTTCCGTCGGTGTCGAGGAGAGTTATGTATTCCGATGCCTTGCTGACCGGAAACAGTCTGCGGGGTTCCAGTTTTTCGAAAAACTGACCGTCTTTGGTTTTGAGGTTGACAAGGTTGTTTTCGTAAACCGTGATTTCGTCATCACCGGTTACGTATATACGCTTGCTTTCGCTATCGCTCATAATCTTTCCTCCTCTCTCATTTTCTCGGCGTCCGCCGTCATTGACTGGATCTGTACCAGCTTGTAATACTTGCCTTTGAGTGCCATAAGCTCATCCGGAGAACCGTTTTCGATTATCTTACCGTTGTCAACGACAATTATGCGGTTGGCACGGCGGAGAGTTGAAAGACGGTGAGCGATCATCAGCGTTGTCTTTCCGGCTATAAGTCTGTCGATAGCCTCCTGAATAAGGTGTTCGGTTTCCGAGTCGACGGCGGCTGTTGCTTCGTCGAAAATCAGGATGGAAGGTGATTTCAGAACCGCTCTTGCAATGGAAAGCCTCTGCTTTTCTCCTCCGGAAACTCCAACGCCTCTTTCGCCTAACATTGTGTCGTAAGCGTCAGGCTGGCGGGCGATAAATCCGTGAGCATTAGCAACGTCCGCCGCATGAATGACGTCCTCAACCGAGGCACCGGGGTTACTGTAAGCTATATTGTTGAAAATAGTATCACTGAACATCATAGGTTCCTGCTGAACGTAACCAATTTGCGCACGGTAGCCGGACAGATCGAAGTTTTTGATGTTGTGACCGTCAACCAGTATTTCACCGGAGTAGCCGTCATAGAAGCGCATCAGAAGGTTAACAAGCGTCGATTTACCGGAACCTGTCGTACCGACGATACCGACAACTTCGCCGGGATTAATGGTAAGGGTTATGTCATCAAGCACCTTTTTGGTTCTGTCGAAGGAAAATCCGACGTGAAGGAATTCGATTTTACCGTCGAGTTTGTCGGGCATGACATGGGATTCAGCCTGAGTTTCGGGCTCCGCTTCAAGGATGTCGAGAATTTTTTCGGTAGAAGCAAGAGCACCCTGGAATGAGTCGGAGAGGTTTGCAAAGAAAGTAACGGGGTTATAGAACATTGCCGCATAAGAAATGAACGAAACGACAAGTCCTGCGGAATATCCGCTTTCTCCTGCAATTACCTTGCTTCCGCCTATTGCCCAGATGATAAGTGAGCCGCATGTAACCATAAAGGAAATTATCTGCGGGAAAGCAGTAGCAAGTTTACCGATTTTCAGGTCCATCTGGAGCCAGTCGTCATTTTTTGTTTTGAATTTATCGGCGGAGCGTTCCTCACCGGTAAATGATTTAACGACTTTAATACAGGGAATAGTGTCCGCAAGAGTTGCAAATACAGAGGACCAACGTCTCCAGATTCTGCGGTAATATGGTCTTATTTTAAGCGAGAAAATTCTTGTTGCGATAACTATGAAGATAACGGGAATAAGTGAATAAAGCGTAAGCGAAGGATTGAGAGCCAGCATTATGAAGATAATGCCGACCAGCTGAAACGCATGAACAACCGCTTCCTGAGTAATTCTTAAAACGAACTGCTGAAGAGTGGCAGAGTCACCGGCAATTCGGTTGATAACTGAACCGGTCGAAGTTTTGTCATAAAACTTCATAGGCAGGTACTGAGCTTTCAGATAAATGTCTGTACGCAGAGCGGCAACAGCCTTGTCACCGACGGTACGCATCAGATATGCTCTGATTATACCGATACCGTACTGGAATATATAAGTGGCAAGGAGCAGGGATATCATAGTAAGAAGCAGTTTTCCTGAATCGCTTCCCAGGTATTCGGCTATTTTATTGAGAACAGTAACATTCGAGGTTCCGTTTCCTCCGGGGAAAACAACGTCGACTATAAATCCGGTAATTGTCGGAGGAATCAGAGACATTGCGGTCGTAATCAGAGAAAGAATAATACAGACTATTATAAGCTTCATCTGAGGTTTGACGTACTTTGACAGCTGTTTGATTATCTTCATTTTCGAGCGGCACATAATGCACTCTGCACCCGGATGAAGGAGTGTGCGTCCGCATTTCGGACAGACACTGAGAGCACGTTCAAAGGTAACTGTCATTACGGCAATTTCCTCATTTAACTCGGCGCCTTCGTTTATATGACTTATGAAAAGCGCAGCGGCGTCGCACAGAGCTGCGACGGCGTATGTATACCTGAAAAAGATTTCGCGTTTTCCGTTTGGCATAATAGCGGAAAGCGTGGCGTTACCGTACATTCTTTTTGACTGGACTTCTTTCATGTCGCTGTACGGAATCGTTTTTGCTTCACCGACTGAAACGTCGAAAGTCGTAACGTCAGTTTCTGTGAAGATAAGTGCCGTTTCGGAATATTTGCCTTTCAAAGACAGGTCGCCGACTATAACAAAAAGAATGTGCTGACCGTTTTCGGTCATTTTTTCGATAATCGGTTCGGCAGCTTTCGGCAAAGGTTTGTTTTTAAGAATGAACTGATTTGTGTCCATTTCGTCACCTTACCTTTCCTTTTATCTGCAGAAGGTTACAAGCGCAGAATTTTATTAAACCGTTAACAGAATGTTTCTTTAAGGTTTACATAATAATACCATAATATAAACTAAAAAGCAATACAAAAACAAAAAAAGGTGATTTTTGTGATTTTGCACAATTTGCACTAAATATCAGGAGTGTTTTTTACAATTATATCAATTATTCATGGTAACCGAATAAGTATTACCGACGTTACCGGATACTTTGAACACAAGTGTTGCCGTTCCGTCGGCACCGAAGGAAATGTCGGCGCCGCAGTTATTTTCAGAAACAGAGGTAAGGTTTCTGCCGGAAACAGTTACCTGTATTTCGCTGAGGTTGTGAGTAGGGTCGCTAACTGAAACTGTCAGCTTTCCGTCGTTCTCCGTGAGCATAATTGCACACGGAGCGGATACGGATATTCCGTCGACCGCTGCCTTGTCGTAAAAAGCATATCCGGTTACTCCCAAGGTTTTTTCACGTACTGCGTGAACTGAGTCGGTCTGCGCTATTATTTCGATATCCGGATTTGAGGCGTAAGCGGAAGTTTGTTCGGGTGTTGACTCAGGCAGGTAAACGTAAAGGTATTTGGCAGAAGACGGGTTTTTCCCGTGACTCAGATAAATTGAAAGGAAAGAGTTGGTGTTGGTTGCTTTTGAATAAGTTATCTCAGCCGATTCCGGGAAGAAGTATCCGCCCATTCCCGAAAAATGCGCTGTGACAGCAGAAACCCTGATTTCATTTCCGTCCGGTTCAGCGGCGGTGCCATTGACCAGAAATGAGTCGTTTTGCTTCCAGAGACGGTTTTCAACTATTGTTCTGACATCTGTGCCTGATGAATCCGAAATACCGGATCCGACGGCAACGATCTCATTATCAAAAAGGAAATAGGACTTTCTGGCTTTGATATCAGTGTCAAATGAACCGTTATCCGGCATATATCCGAGCTCAAAGACCGAAACACCGTAGCTTCCCGCTTCGACACCTCCGGAAAAAGCAGAGGAGTTGAGGAGCGGCTTTGACATGTTCTGAACTTTGCGTACAGTGGAATTTACCGTTGTTCCGGGCATACGGTAAGGGTCGGCGTGATTAAAGAACTGATAGTTGTAGTCATAACCGTCAGTATAGATGTAAATCATCCCGTCTCCGTGATACCATGCATCCATATTTTCGTTGTTGATCGCTTCATATTTGTATATACGGGTGGAGCTCAGAGAAATACATACGCCGTATTTTGGTCCGTGCTGAACGACTCTGTCCATGTTTCCGAGAACTTTTGTAACAAAATAGCCGGTTGCGGGTGCGATGGAATCATCCGAATAAAGTCCGACGCAGAAATCGACCAGAGGTAGCGGAACCATATTTGCGTAATTCTGACCGGTGGAAATCATATAGTGTCTGATCAGCGGCAGAAGCCGGTCTTTTACCTCCTGAGGTGCATACGCCTGCATTTTTATCATCGAAGTGACGGCGGTGTTATGAGCGGAACGTTCGCTTGTGTTTCTGTCAACCTCACGGCCCCTCATTGCAGCCATGAAGTTTCCGTCGTAAATACTGGGACGGAAATTTACAAAAATCCAGGTGTACTGGTTTGAAACGTTTTCTTCTCTCATTTCAAACCGGCTTCCGCTGAGAAAATACATTATGTTCGTCAGCTCGTTTATCATAGACAGACCGTAGCCGCCTGTGTAAGCAAGCTTGTCGTGCTGTACAAAGGAGCCGTCGGTGTAGAACCCGTCACCTTTGCTGACATAGTCGAATACATCGTTCAAGTAGTGCGTTGAAATAAGTATACGTTCGGCGTCACGCTGAATAAAAGCGGAAGCAAGGATGCATTTTGTAATCCAGATTTTGTTGCAGGCGGTCATGCTGGGATACTTGTTGAGGTAGTCAAAAGGACTGAGATATTTTGCACAGAGCTCTTTACCTAAGTCCGGCTCGAGTATAATCAGAATATCGGTAAGACTCAGCGGTATTCCTATATCCCAGTGCCACCAGTTTCCGTATGTGCCTTTTTCTTCAACACACGGACCGTAGTAGTTGATGTAAGCATATTCAAGTCCGGATTTTATATCGCTGAGAAGCTCGGAATTTTTGTAATATTCGCTGCCGCTTGTTGCGTAACCCTTTGCCATGCTCAGAATATAGGAGTAAAGAGTCTGGATTTTTGCCTCGTCTCCCTTGTTACCGAACCTGATATCAAGCCCGAACAGACTTCCGGGATTTCCGCCGTTATAGCTTGCTTTGAACATATCCCATTTGCTTTTGCAGTCGGACGAAATGTAGCTTACCTTTTGCGAATATATTTCGCTTCCGGATCCGTCGGGATATCCGATTATAAGCTCCCGGTATTTTGCCAGAACTCCCGAATAAAGCTCTTCCGAGTCGAGAGGCAGTGGAGAAATAACTTCAAACGAACGTTTGGAAACGGAAATATCGGAAATGTACAGTACGTTTGAGGCATTGGGGGTAAGCTCCCAGCCGCTGCAATCGAAGTTTACCGAAGAAATTCTGGATAATGTGGGGGAATAATTTCCGGATAGTGTTTCAAGATCAAAGACAAAATCTTTCCGTCCGGTAAAATCGATATTGATTACCATCCTGAAATAGGGAGCCATTCCGGCGCCTTCGGGTCTGAGTGAATCCGGATTGTTGAGCCGTATCTGAACCGGAGTATCAGTTTTTCTTTCGGAATAAACAGAAAATTTTATTGTGGTGTGTTCGCTCAGGTTTATTTCATCCGGAAGTTTTATCTGATAGCCTTTATTTGCGACCCATTTAAGCGAAAACTGTCCGTCCGGAGAGTCGGTGCAGAACTGTTCAAGAGAGGGATTGATGTTTTTGAATGAATCTGACCGGAAGTCAGTGATTTTCATTATTTCCGACTCTTTTTCCTTTAACTCGAGATAATACATATTTTCCTCCGTATTTCCATTATTGTTTTCATCGTTTTGGTCATCTTTGTTGTTTTTGCAGGAAGTAAAAGCGGGTATAACCGCCGCAACTGCCATTATCACAGCCAAAATCCTGAATTTGAGTTTCAATATCATTCTCCTTTCAGTAATACGGTCTTTAAGCTGATTTTAACAGAAAAGAGAATGAAAGTCAACGAAATGAAAAATATTTGAATCCAGTGAGCGATTTTCATTGATTTTAACAAATATCCTGAAATATTTTGTGCAAAAACGAAAACTTGAATTGCTCTGTTTCAGTTCTTACAGCCGGTGTTCTGTTTCATTTTAACCGTTAAGGCTTGTTTTGAAAAAAACATTTTTGCAACAGTAGATTTTTTTAAATAACCTCTTGACAAACTGAGTAAATTGTGATATAATGGCGAAGTCAACGCGAGAGTGGCGGAACTGGCAGACGCGCACGTTTGAGGGGCGTGTGGTTTACACCGTACGGGTTCAAGTCCCGTTTCTCGCACCATATGAGGACAACAAAGAAGATATTGGCCGAGAAAACCCCGATTTTATCGGGGTTTTCGCTTTTCTAAAAGCGTTTTTCGCAAGTACAAATCCATAGATGTATAATAGATAAATTCCCTTTGCGAGGGGATTTGAACTCTCACATAACAGAAAA
>CALXUV010000013.1 GCA_944391815.1 uncultured Clostridia bacterium
CACGCGTTACTCACCCGTCCGCCACTGAGTCAATCAAAGCAAGCTTCAATTTTCTCCGTTCGACTTGAATGTGTTATGCACGCCGCCAGCGTTCATCCTGAGCCAGGATCAAACTCTCGATTAAAAAAGTTTATCTTAGCTGTTTTTTACTGTTTTTTCTAAAAAAGGAATTGTCGAGTTTTGGTTGCTCTCAGATGCTTATCTGCATCTCTTCGCTTCCTTTCGTACTTTCTTTGTACTTCCTCTTCGTTGTTCAATTTTCAAGGATCAACGCGCCCCTCTCTCTTTTGGAGCGCTTGTCTATTATACCACTCCTTATTCATTTTGTCAACCCCCTTTTTTCCCCTTTCTTCACTTTTGTCCCTTTTTGACAAAAAAACTCTTTTACACGAAGTATTATAAGCGCAATTTGACAAAAAACTACTCTCAAACGTTATATATCATATTCAATTTACTCTGTATTTCTCATTATACAACCAAAATTGACGAAGATTCCGGAAGTAATAATTTTATATTTATAGTGAAACGAATTCTGCCGGTTGTCATGTACAATAATATTGTAGGCATTGATTTTTCTGAAATTCGGTAAAAATATTTGAAACTCCATGATAATAAATCTGAAGGTGAAATTTGCCTGAATTAAGAAGATTGGCACAGTAGGGCTTTATCGATTCTGACGTCCATCTGCTGCCATTGACTGCAAAATAACTAAACAAATGCTTAATTTATCTGAAACTGAAAATATCAATTGCAGGTGATTCGAAAAACAGTTGTTATGCAGCCTCGTTTTTAGTCATTTCAACATTTTATGACATTTTTTTGTTTTTTTGTTGACATATCGGTTATTTAATGTTATTATTAACATGTTAACTATGGTTGACTTGAAATTAAATTTTTTAACCCACCTCGGTTTCGGGAGAAAATAATGTTGAAGTTTTATATAATTTTTTTAACGCTTTTTGCTTTTGTAGCCACTTCGTTATCTTTGGCTATTCTTTTTATCGGCTCTTGTTATTTCAGAAAAAAAATAGCCGTTCCACACGGTTTTTCAGAGGGGTTGGTGACCGGTGCCGCGTTTCCCTGCCTTGTTTTTTCGTATGCGTTGATTTTCATTCAGTCAGCTTCTTTTATCGCTTTTCCGACAACAAGTGAACTATTTCTTATCATCCGGATGTTCATTTTCCTTGTGACAGTAGTTTTGTTCATTGTATTCAGAATTTTTACGCCTCCTCTTCTGTCACTTTGGTTCGGTAAGCGCTCCCTTTGGTTCAAAAAAGGCGAGAAAGGAAAAATCCCGTATTTTTCAATATACGGTGCACAGATAGACAGAGTTAAAGCAACCAAGCAAATTAATAACCAGCAGCTTTACAAGATTTCTTTTTTTGCGGAAAACAAAAAGTTTTTTTCCGTTCCTTACAAATTCACCTGCCGTCTCACGGCAAAGCAGATCGTTAGTCTGAAAGACGAACTCGATTTCGAACCGAAACAAAATTCTGCCGTTCCCGTTTCACCTGTATACATTCTGAGGTTGTCTGTTTCTTTCTTGGCGATTTTTTCGCTGGCTGTCGTTTTGTTTCTTCTGATTTGCTCTCGCGGAGTTTTTTCAGTGGAAAAATACACCCGTGAGGTAAAGGTTTCGGACAAAGAAATTTCGACTGTTACAGAAATATCGGAAATTTACGAATACGATTCAAAAATTTTTGTTTATTACGGAATGATAGGTGGCGTAAATGTATACGGTAGTCAAGGTGACTACCTCTATTCTGTGACATTCCCGTCCGCCATTTTCAGAAAAAATGAGTTGCAGGTTTGCGACGGTTACATTTTATACAGGACCGGAAACGACGTGATTAAATGTGATACAGACGGAAAATACCTCGATACTGTTGACTACGATCAACTTGATTCTGAAAGTTTTCAATCACAAAAGAATATTTCTTCGCTCAAACATGATTCATTTAACGTCTACGCAGAAGACGGAAATAAAGTTTTAATCCGACGTCCTGAATTTTACCGGCTGTTCAGTCAGGGAGTTCTGTGGGTTTTCGCAACGATGCTTGTCATCTCTCTCTTTTCAATAAAATTTCTTTCTGAACAAGCCGATTACGCACTCGGCAGTATTAACGAAAAAAAATATGATAAAAAGCAAAAGTAATAACAAAGAAAAAAAGATGCACAGAATTAGAGCGTCACTCTAAAGGACAGTTTTACAAAAATACGGCATATCTCGAAAGAGGTATGCCGTATTTTGCTTTTGTGTCCACAAATGCAGTGCTTGTCAGTAAAATTGACAAGTCATATGTGAACATAAAAAAGGCTCCCTTGTGTAAAGGGAGCTGGCAACAAGGCTGAATGAGAGATTGTTATGTCTAAAAACCTCGTGGACGCTGTGCTTTGCGTATAGAATAACGGGACTTACTCACTGCCCGCGGCACTTATAATCATATTTTGTTTGTATAAGATTAAGCCAAACAGGCTATACTCATAATGGAGTAGTCTGCCTAACTTTCATCTTAGGGAGCATTGGTATATCATATAGAGGCGAGCTTGTCAAGGGGAAATTTGTCGATACAAGCAAAATTTGAAATTAAACAAGCCGCTAAAAGTGACTACCAGTCACCGTTAGCGGCTTGATTTTAGAACATTACATCATTTGTGCATTCCCATTCCAATTTTGATCTTCATTAGAAGACCAAATAATATCGTTTTGAGTCACAATGAAGTTTTCACACGATTTTGAATTGGTGAATTGGAAAAACGCATATTTAATTGAAGATATATCATCTTTCGATGTATCCAACGCCATAACAACTAACAAGCGCGCAATTTGAAAATCCGGGTTAGCATTCCACTTTTCATTTGCATTTTTTAGTGCATTATAAGGATTATCAAAAGCCAATTCTTTTTCTGTATTATAGGTTGCACCTCTTCCTTGATATGGGAAACCGTAATAATTAATCATATAGTATTCTCCTTTTTACGAAGCAAATGCACCAATCAGATCAACGCTCAATTTTTGTATACCTAAGCATTCCAAACTAAGCTCCTGAGTGATGTCGAGTATCTTATCTTCATACGTGGCGTAATTGGATGAAGTGATTTGTAGATTTACGATTTCATCACACAACTCGTATGCATAATTAATTTTTTCTTGCAACGTGGAATATTTTCCGTTCGTGTTGGTCAAGGTTAACTCTGCATTGCTATCTGCTATGGCTTTCATACTTTCCAAATATCCCTTTGCAATACCTGCATAATATACAGCGTACTGATTATAAAGAACCTTATATGTAGAGGATGCTGTCAATGCATCAATTGCATAATCCCAAGCTTTTTGTGCATTAGTGGTTGCTTTATTGGCATAAGTATTCAAATCGGAGGCTTCGGAGTATGACCATAGGTTATCATCTGTAGGAGAGGATTCTATTTCTTGAACAAGTATCGCGGAACAACGAGTTAAATACAAATATTCTCCTGCATAGACAGTTATATATTGGCTATTTTCAAAATTATCGCTGGTACGAATATCTCTTGTTGCGGTAGAATTATCATAAACCGCAAAATATCCAAGTCTACCAGAAGTTTTATTCAATTTATATTCACCTGCAGGGATGTCAATTCCTACCCGGTACATACCAACGGCTATATTTTTTAAATCAACATCTATTGTAATATTATTAACATCTGTACATTTTCCGCGCACTAATTCAAAATATTGTCCATTTTCCAATGTGACAAAATGATGACCACTAAAATTTTCGTTTTCAATAATGCTATTACCGCTACTGTCTCTACATATGGCAAAATAACACATACCTGAAGAAGTGCATTTTATGTAGTATTCTCCAGCTGGAATATCTACGCCCACTTTATATGTGTTAGCGCTATACCAAGTCACGGGACCGCCCACGGTGTGTCCGCATCGGCTACATGTTTTTGGGGTAGTACTCGTTGCATCAACGTATGAATGTCCTAACGCTTCTCCCTCAACAATTTTACAAGCAGAGCAAGTTTTTGCGGCTGTGCAAGTAGCATTACTCCACTTGTGTCCAGCTACGATACTTTCTGTATAGGAATCCTTACACATGGAGCACGTGAAGGTCTTAACGCCGTCCTTGGTGCAAGTCGCCTCAGTGGTTACCTTGCTTGTGTAGTTGTGTTTGCCTGTTGCGGCAATCGCTTCGGTATAAGAATCTTTACACACGGAGCATGTGAAGGTCTTGACACCGTCTTTGGTGCAAGTCGCCTCAGTGGTTACCTTGCTTGTGTAGTTGTGCTCGCATTGTGTTGTTTCATCGCAAGCGGTGAATAACATGGTCATAACCATTAAAACACTTATTAACAATACAATAAATTTGATTTTCTTCATGATGTTTTTCCTCCTTTTGATTAACCGACATTCAACCCTACTTTTAGAGTAGGATTAATGCTTATCGGCATAAAATTTATGTTTTTTAATTGATCAACCCTATATTTATTGAATATAAGATCGGTTGCCTCATCGGTAAGTACAGTATTTTCAAAAAGGACGGTAATATCTTCCGAAAATTTGTATTCGGTAATATATCCCTTATAATATAGATATTCAAATAAAAATTTTAACGAATCTGTATTTGGGCACATCCTTCTCGATATGGGAAGGTGAGGATTGTTTTTGTAGCGTAGTATTTGAAATAAAAATGCTTGAATATCGTTTTTTACAGGGATAAACTTCGTATCGTCCGAGATTTCAATATTTCTTCCGATCTTTCTTTTTTGCAACATGCCATCTTCGATTGATTTTCGTATAATTTTTTCGTCAATTTGGAAGATTTCTGCTGCTCTTTTTATTGTCATGCGTTATGCACCTCCTTTTACCACATAATTCTCGTTATGTGGTAATTGCGCATACATAATATAAAAGCGCAATACAATCATACTGCGCTCAATAAGACCAATGAAAAGTCGAAATCTTCATTGGTCTGCTTTCTATGCAATTTTTTGTAAATTTTTATCGTAACGCTTGATTTTGTCTCGGTTTTTGGTTGACAAATACATTAGAAAGTGATATAATATTTTATGTATAAATTTTCATCCACTACATAACGAGAATTATGTGGTAGTTTTCTTTTTGCCTATTTTAGCACCGCAAAAGTCCTAATTTTTGAATCTGTCTGCGGTGTATCTCGCCCGTTTCCATTGTATATATTCTTGTTGTGTTGACATTGCTGTGACCGAGAATGTCTGCCAAACGCACGATGTCCTTTTGCAAGCTGTAATAAGTGCGTGCAAAAAGATGACGGAGGTTGTGGGGAAAGACCTTCTTCTCCGACACATTCGCCGCCTTACACAGCTTTTTCATATCACTCCAAATATTTGATCTATCAAGCGGATTGCCGTTCTTTGTCACGAACACGGCGCCGCTTTTTATTTTTTGCTCTTTGATATACCGCTTCAAGATCTGACAAAGCTGCTTCGGTAGAAATACCCGTCTGCGCTTGCCTTTGCAGTTAATTTCGGCTATTCCGCGCACCACCGCCTCGACGGTAACGTAACGCACCTCGGATACGCGGATTCCCGTGGAGCAGATTGTCTGCATCAAGAGATAAAGACGTTCATTTTTCTTCTGCTTTGCCGCTTGCAAAAGACGGTCATACTCAGCTTTGGTCAATTCCTTATCCGCTGAAGCGAATATCTGCTTTTGAATTTTAAGGTTCTTTACTCTCAAATCATACCACTCCATAAAATTGAAAAAGCTATTGAGCGATGAGAGCGCTGCATTGACACTTGCAGGGGCATAATGCTCGCAAAGATGTGATTTATAAGCAAGAACCGCCGCTTTGCATAATTCTTGTTCACCAAGCCATATTTGAAATTCACCTACATCGTGCAGATACTTGTTGACGGTTGCCGTCGCCTTTTCCTCGTTAATCAGATAGTCATTGAATGATCTTATTATTTCGGCTGTTATTATTCTCATATTTCTCATCCTCCTTCTACCTAATTATTTTATCACGAACAGATGAATATATTTAATTTGTTGTACAAAAAACACGAGAAATCAAAACGATTCTCGTGTTTTCTTGATTTGCTATTATTTACGCGTCATACTTTCAAAAACTGTCCTTAAGCGTAAGCCCATTTTAATCCTGCATTTCTTTTTGAAGTTACTTGGATGAAAGCATTTTAACATTAAAAACTACTGAATATAAAAAGGGGCTGAGTCAAAAGCTTAAAATTAAGCGAATGGCTCAGCCTTTTGCTGTGCAATTTTGCACGTTTCGGCAAAACAAAAGAAAAAAGCCACGAAATGAGGCAAAAATGAGTATGACGAAAA
>CALXUV010000014.1 GCA_944391815.1 uncultured Clostridia bacterium
AGGATGACGATGGAAAAACTATTGATATTGGGTGGAAAGCCCATTGGCAGCACAGAAATTGTGGAGAAAGCAAGGCAGAAAGGTATTTATACGATTGTGGCTGATTATCTCCCGGAGAATGAATCCCCAGCTAAGGCAATTGCTGATGAGCAGTGGAATATTTCAGTTGATCAGGTGGATGAACTTGCAAAAAGGGCTGCCGCTGAGAAGGTTAACGGTGTGGTTGCAGGTGTTCATGAATTTTGCCTTAGAAAAGCAATTCAGGTTTGTGAAAAGTGTGGTCTTCCTTCTTGGTGCACGTTAGAACAGTGGGATAACTGTAGCAATAAGAAAGCATTTAAAGCACTGTGCATGAAAAATGGTATTGATGTTGCCAGAACATATAAGCTGGAAGATGATATTGATTTTCCGGTCATTGTAAAACCTGCGGATAGCGATGGAAGTAGAGGATTTTCTATTTGCCACAATTATGATGAATTGAAAAAAGGTGTGCAGCATGCTTTAGAGTTCTCAACAGATTATCTGATTGAAGAATTTATTCAGAGCGATGCCTGCATTATCCACTATACAGTAGTTGATGGTAAAGTTGTTTTTTCTGGAATTTCCGATAAGCATTCGCGTAGGCTAGAAGGTGGATCGATGGTTATGGCACTTCAGACATTTCCAGCAAAGGATCAGGAACGTTATCTTAATGAAGTGAATGACAAAGCCATCCAGATGTTCAAGAGTATTGGTATAAAAAATAGCCCTATTTGGATTGAAGCATTTAACGATGGGAAACGCTTTGTGTTTAACGAAATGGCTTTAAGATTTGGCGGGTCAATGACAAACTATCCGGTTATGTATAACACGGGGATGGATCAATTAGAATTGTTTATTGATGCGGCGCTCGGAAGACTGCCTGAAGTGAAAATAAACGCAGAGATAGAGCAGAAAGATAACTATGCAATTCTTCCAATACATTTAAAGGAAGGAAAAATTTTGCGGATAAAAGGTGCGGAAGGATTACTTGCTGAGCCGAAAATTGAACAATCGGTTCTGGTTCATCATGTTGGAGATGAAGTTAAACGCTGGGGGACAGCGCAACAGGTATTCTGCTATTTGCATAGGACTTATAAAAATGATAAGGAGTTTGCAGATAACATCAAAAAGATAAAGGCTACTTTATCTGTAGAGAATGAAAATGGACAAAATATGTTGTATTTTCTGATGGACTTTGAAAACTTTTTTGCATGAAAAGTAGGAGGGAGGATAGATGGTTGATTATTCAATGCCAATTAGAATCCTATCGGAACAGGATTTAATTGATGCAAAATGTTTTGATATGAAATTTGCGCTTTCGGTGGTGGAAGAGGCATTCATTAAATATGCAAATAATGATGTGATTTTCCCGGATAAAGTTTCTGTCGTGTTTGATCAGGCAACTCAAGATAGAATAAATTGTTTACCTGCGGCAATAAAATCTGAAAAAGTTTACGGAATGAAATGGGTGTCGGTATTTCCACAGAATCCGCATCAAAAGGGAAAAGCAAACTTGACGGCCGTATACATTCTTTCAGAATTAGAAAGCGGCTATCCAATCGCATTTATGGAAGGCTCACTATGTTCTAATATTAGAACCGCAGCTGTTGGTGGAGTTGCTGCAAAATATTTGGCAAGAAAAGATTCTAAAGTAATCGGGTTTATTGGTGCAGGAGAGCAGGCTAAATCTCATTTGCTTGCGATGAAGGCCGCCTGCCCTTCAATTGAAGCTTGTTATGTGTCATCAAGAACAAACGAAAGCGAAGACAACTTTGCAAAACAAATGAGTCATTTTTGTCCTGATATTGCATTTATAAAATGTGAAGGAAATTATAAAAGGGCAGTCGAGAATGCTGATATTATTGTAACCGCGATTAGCGGACAAGAGAAAATCTTGCAAGCAGAATGGGTGAAAAATGGAGCTTTCTATTGTCATGTCGCAGGGTTGGAAGACGATTTTGCTGTACCGAAAAAGGCAAGTAAAATCGTATGCGACAGTTGGGAAGTAGTCAAACACCGTACACAAACGATTAGCCAAATGTATCAGGCAGGTTTGTTAAAAGATTCTGATATTTATGCAGACTTGCATGAGATTATTACGAAAAAGAAAAAAGCGAGAGAAAATTCTGATGAGTTCATCTATTTTAATAGCGTAGGAATGTCTTTTGTAGACACATTGCTCGCATATCGTATGTATCAAAAATGTGTTACTTGTGGAACGGGTACGGTTATGAGTTTAAAAGATAAGTCGATGTTTGATATGTGAATAGGAGAGAAAAAATGAAATATGTGGCACCAATTGCGCGATGGAAGATAGATAGCGATGAAGAAAGAAAACTGGCGGAAAAAGCTGACTCGGATTTTGCTGCGCGACGCGATTATGTCGCGTTCTATAAGAAAAATGATCCAGTGTATTATGAAAAGGGACTCCCTTTAATAGAGAAAACCATTTACGAGTTTCTAGGGGGGGAGTTAAAAGAAAAAGAAAAAGAGTGGCTTACAATTGATATGATATATTCTTTGCATCGTTTTGGGTGTATGTTTAAAGAATATTTTATATTTCAATTTTATAAATTGAGTACAATCGGTCGAGAAGAGTTCATAACGGATAAAAAGAGATATCCATTCTATACGGCCTTTAATACTCAAGAAAATCATGAACTTTTTACCAATAAAAGTGAAACTTATAAAGTTTTTGCCAAGTATTATAAGAGGGATATTCTTACAATAGAGAAAGATTCTGATTTCGATAAATTTCAGATGTTTGTCAAGAAACACCCTAAATACATGGTTAAACCTTTGTGGGGATCTTTAGGACAGGGAATTCAGATTGTCGATCATAATAGTTATGAATTTTTTAGTGGACTTTTGCCGAAAAAAGAAAAACCTGAGTATATCTGTGAAGAGTTGATTGTTCAGGATACTAAGATGGGAGTGCTTCATCCGGCATCTATTAATACGGTACGTGTACCAACAGTTGTTTGCAAAGATGGTGTTCATATTTTTCATCCAGTGTTAAGAATAGGAATTAATAATTCCATTGTCGATAATGGTGGAAGCGGAGGAATTCTGGCTAACGTGGATACGGATACGGGCATTGTATATACAGCGGGCTTTGATGAAAGCGGGAACCGATATGTTACTCATCCCAATAGCAGAGTTCCGATTGTCGGATTTCAGATTCCAAGATGGAATGAGGCAAAATCGCTTGCAATAGAGTTGGCACAAATAACCGATAATCGGTACACAGGATGGGATTTGGCACTGACTGATAGCGGATGGGTAATGGTAGAAGGAAACGATTGTGGAGAGTTCATTATGCAGATTGCTGATAAAGTTGGTAGAAAAAAAGAACTTGATGCCCTGATTAGTAACATTTAATGAAAAGAGGGATATTAAATGGGTGACAAAATATTAGTTACGCGTTCATCTATGCCGAGTTTAGATGAATATGTAGAAGAAATTCGTCCTATTTGGAACAGCCATTGGCTAACCAACATGGGGGTAAAACACAGACAATTGCAGTCCGAATTAGAGGAATATTTAGGAATACCGCATGTGGCACTTTATACTAATGGCCATCTGGCATTGGAGAATGCCATTGCAGCTTTGAATCTGCCAGAAGGCGGTGAAGTGATTACCACACCGTTTACTTTTGCATCTACTACACACGCAATTGTTCGAAATAGCTTGGTTCCAGTTTTCTGTGACGTTAATGAGAAAGATTATACTATTGATGTCACAAAGATTGAGAGCCTTATTACGGATCGCACGGTTGCTATTGTGCCTGTACACGTTTATGGAAATCTTTGTGATGTAGAGGAAATTGATAGAATTGCAAAGAAATATGGCCTGAAAGTCATCTATGATGCTGCTCATGCTTTCGCCGTAAAATACAAAGGTGTGTCTTCTGCATGCTTTGGTGATGCATCAATGTTCAGCTTCCATGCTACAAAAGTATTCAATACTATTGAGGGCGGTGCAGTCTGCTTCAAAAATGATAGCTGGGTTCAATTGCTGAATGATCAGAAGAACTTTGGTATTCATGGACCTGAATCAGTGTGCTTTGTTGGTGGCAATGCTAAGATGAATGAGTTTCAGGCAGCAATGGGAATTTGTAATTTGCGCCATCTGAACGATGAAATTGCAAAGAGAAAGAAAGTTGTAGAGCGTTATCGCGAGCGTC
Organism: uncultured Clostridia bacterium; assembly: GCA_944391815.1. Lineage (GTDB taxonomy): Bacteria > Bacillota > Clostridia > Oscillospirales > CAG-272 > SIG673. The sequence goes on from CALXUV010000014.1 coordinate 4,208, forward strand.
TGTCTGGTGTAGAAGGAATTCAGCTTAGTGCTATTCAAGAAAATGTAGAAAGTAATTATGCGTACTTCCCAGTTGTTTTCGACGGCTATAAGTATACTCGTAATGAAGTCTTTGCGATGTTGGAAGAGCAAGGCATCACGGCGAGAAAGTATTTCTATCCGCTAACCAATAGTTTTGAGTGCTATCGTAACTATCCGACTGCTGGAACGGAGAAAACTCCTGTGGCACAGCATTTGGCATTGCGTGTGCTGACCCTGCCGTTGTATGCAGATCTTGCACTGGAGGATGTTGATCGTATCTGCGATATCATTCTTGGTTAAGAGAAACCGCAATACATAAATAAAAGTAGATAAGAACGCCTGCACGCTTTTAGATGTAGGCGATGCTGCTCGAAATTACATACCTCTTCGTGGTGAGCAGTAGGCAACGTAATATCTATTACGGCAGAAATGTATTAAAGCTTAATAACAATTTGTGATTAACATAGAAAGTAGGAAAAATAATGAAGGGAATTATTTTAGCGGGAGGTTAAGGTACACGTCTTTATCCATTCACTAGGGTGACAAGCAAACAGCTGTTACCTGTGTATGATGACCCAATAATTTACTACCCGCTATCAACACTGATGCTTACCGGGATTCAAGATATCTTGATTATTTCTACGCCGCAAGATACGCCGAGATTTCAGGAGCTGCTGGGAGATGGAAAACATTTCGGAATTAATTTAT
>CALXUV010000015.1 GCA_944391815.1 uncultured Clostridia bacterium
TTACAGGATATTTTTAATCTGTGTTTTGATACTGGTTTTGTCATAGACGGATTTTACGAAGAATGCTATTTTAATAAAGAAATCCCGGATATTATCATTGTCAGAGCCATAAAAATTGAGAGGTAGATAGTAGATTTGCTATTTCCTGTAATTGTAAAAAAACTTAAAACTATGGAGGTATCTATTTTGATTATAAGACAAGAAAGACCAGAAGATTATGATACGGTATATCATGTTGTACTTATCGAATACCGGTGGTTTTAAATTGAAAACTGAAATATCGAAAGTGATTCGCAACAATGATTTTATCGCTGATCTTTTAGTATTCGTTACTTTTGCTTTGATTATGGTTATAATATCGGCGTTAAAACTGATCGCGCAAACACATATAATAATTTGGTTATTGGCTACTCTTATATTTATTTGTTTAACTACCGTTTTGTTATCTGCTATTGATATTTTATATTGGTTGGTAATCAAATATAAGTGGTATAAAGAAAGAATTGAAAATAAAAATTATTGAAAATCATAGGTTTACAGCATTGTATTAAAATTCAGGCAACACCACTGATGATATCTTTCTTTATAGCAGCTTCGGAGGTTTATATGCTTGAATATTTAAAAACTGTTTTACGATATTTTATCAGGATGGTTATAGTTACTCTGATAAGCTATCCGTTTTCTGTTGTTATAGGCTTATTTAATCAGATACACCCGTATATGCAGTCGGTAGGTGAATTTATTTTTTATTATTCTTTCTGTATATTCTTTTCGTATCGCAGAAAAATCAGAAACAGCCAACTGGAAAAGATTTATACTGATAATATTTCTTCAGAAAAATTTAGTTTCATATCAGAACTGATAAAAACAATAACGGATAATAAAAAGACCTTGATAATTGACGCCCTTGCTTTCTGGTCATTATACTTGTTTTCACAGGCAACAATACTCAGAGGTACGATTTTCGGATTATATAACGAGGATGAAAGTTTAACTTTAACAGTGCATATTCTGATTATGGTTACATTTCCTGTTTTTGATATGCTTATTATGTTTTTTGTACGCAAGAAATGGCATAAAGCGTATAATTCATTGCATAAAGAGTTAACTTCACAGAAATTACAAGAATGAAATAGAGCTCTGAACTCTTTACAGATAATTATAAACCGGCAAATACAGAAGAATTTACAGTTAATAAGCACCTTAAAAGAAATTTGGGAGAAAAAAACGGCGAATACAACGGGTTAGTCACTCTAACGGATGGTTCAGCAGAACATGGAACTGTTAGTTTTGCTGAAAGTATATATGGTACTAAATTGTTGTAATTTGGTATTATAACTATTACGAAGATAGATTTTATCAGTAAATTATCACAGGTATTATTCACAGAAAAATTAAGTTTCCGCATTAAACTTAATATTAGCAATATCATAATGCTTTTTGTTTTTTGGGAGGGTAAATTGGATATAGCTATAGTTTTACTTGTATTTGGCTTTGTTTTATCTATTGCAATTCTGCTGTTTTTCATGGGATATCTGATTTTACTGATTAAGAGATTGCGTTTCATGCTAAAAATCAAAAAAATAAGCCAAAAGAATAATATAGATTGCAAGGTGAGGAGTTATTTCAGATCGGTATTCATCAGAGGTAAAAAACCTGATATCAGGATAGTAAAAAACCGTGAAACATATAATGTTTTTGTCATATCGACAATTTTCCGCAGAGTCAGATATCACTTTGAAAGTGCTGACAAAATAGTAATCTATAAAATCAGAAAAATGACAGTTCCGAGAAACAAACTGTCTATGCAATTTGATCATAAATCTTTTTATTCGCTTTACGAAAATAAGATGATGTCTGTTAAAAATTTCAATGTCGATGATTCGGAAAATAATATATTTTTAGTATTTCCGGTGCCGCTTCAAATCACTGCCATAAAGGATAACAAACTGGTTCGTATATATGACGGTGATCGCATTACCAATACAATTTTGTATTCCGGCAAAGGATTCCGGGAATGGTTATCGGGAAAAACTTGAAGAAATATTAAGGGATGAAATTTTGTCCATCGCTGAGTTTTACGATATTTTGTCAAAAACTGCGGTCAAGATAATGAAAATGCACGCTCCAAAAGCTATATGCGGAATGGTGGAAGAAATTATAGAGCAAACTATTTTTTTCAGGACAGTCGGTATTATCGGTGTGCTTGCAGTTCATTCAGGCGAGATGAAGGTTCCACAGGATAAAGGAGTAAAACCGATGCTTATATGTGATCACTCATGTCGTGAGTGAACTGATTTTCAGCTACAAATTGTTGCGTTTACGGTAATATTACGGATTTAATGGATTCCGGAAAATAAAATATTCTCTTTGATTAAATGACATTACAGGAGTGTAATTCCGCACACAAACAGAAAAGCCCTTGCGATTAAGGGCTTTTTGCATGTTTAATATTTTAATATCAAAAAATATCTTTTTATACTACACCAATATGCACCTTGTAAGACTCAAAACCATGCAATTTTTGTTTATTCGTATATCAAAAGGTTAAAGAGTTGCTTTTACAAGAGATTATTGAAAAATCAAGGTAACAGAGTTTGGAATATTGTTAAAAAACTTCCGGCAAGACAGTCAATTTCATGCAAGCGGCAACGTTGCCGAAAAGACCGTTAAATTATCTCTTCGCTCGTACGTAAGCTCGCCGTGCATAGATTCAATTGCAGCTTTAGCTAAAAAAAGCCCGAGACCGGAGTTGCTTTCGGACGGCTCTCCCGAAACAAACGGATCAAATATATTCTTATCGGTCGTGACGCCACGTCCGTCATCAACTATAGTGAGATGACACATTCCTTTGCTTTTTGAAGCGGTCACTGACAAGTGGGTACAGAACGAATGCTCAATGGCATTTAAAACCAAATTTGATATTACGCTTCTGAGAGCGGCTTTTTTTGCGTAAACATTTAACTTTTCCGGCATTGAAACCGTCAGGATTATACCGTTTGCCTCGCAGTCCGGACGGAGGTCGTCTGTAACACTGCGCACAATTTGGCTCAGATTTAATATTTCCGATTGTTCTGCAAAATGATTTTGTCTTCCGTATTTTCCCAAATCCGCAAAATCCTTTTTGAGTTCTGCATTTTTCTGCAACAGATTATCCACTTTGGAAATTAGCTCTGGCGCAGATAAATTTTGTCGTAAATCTAACAGAGAACCGCTTATACCCACGACGGTTTTTTTCATATCATGGCTTACATACAATAAAATTTTATCGCGTTCGGAAATGACATTTTTTAAACTGAGTGTTTGCTGCGCTACCTCTTTTTCCAGATTGGTCGTCAGATACCGATTGCGGATTTCCGCATAAATAAACTCACGAAGCCCCAGTACAAGTGTGGTTACGACCATTGCGAGACACAGCCAGAATGCGGGGGAGAGGACGATAAACGGAAATGCCTGATGCGAAAACAGAGCAGTGACTGTAAGTATTCCGGAGATGACGTTGTTCAGACGGAGTCCGATTGTCTGATCTTTGTATACATCCCGGACGGTAAATCCGAATACAATGACAACGCTTATCAGTGCCAAAGCAATGTAAGAACGGCATATAGCCGTATAAGCGGATACGCTGACGCAAAAAGGCGACAGGAAAGCTAATGCTGCTGCGGCAATTGTGCATGGTGTTTCCAAATACAAAACCGGTAGCTGTCTTATTTTCTTCGGAAGATAAAGTGCTGAGGCAAAGAGGATAAATCCTACGGAAAAGCGTCTTATACCGAGCAATAAATACGGAACAGTCGTGAACCGGAATAAAAGGTAAGTTGAAAACAATGCCGAGAAAATTCCGGCGGCAAATAACAGTTGCGGAATGAAAGAGAAGGAACGTCTTAAAATACAAATCAAGAGAAACAATAAAAAAGTAGCAGCCCCGATAATTGCGCCAATCAGAAGGACGGAGCGGTTTTGTTCAACGGCTTTTTGAATTGCCTCATCACTGCCGATCAGAATTCCACCTGAAAAACCTGCAAAGTTATCGTTATCCGTTTCGTAATGTATAGTAACAATACATTCACGGGAATATCTGTTATTTGAAGAAATGGCAATATCGATGAACAATGGCTCTGTGGCAGTCCGGTGTGAAACCGTGTCGTCAAATTCAGACGGGGATGAGTAACCTGTATAATACTCAACATTGTATCTGTCAATTGAGCCGACATACTCTTTGTTCTGGTATTGAACATACACGCTGCACGCGGAAAATACAGGCGGAATGTACATTGTCAGATGCCAATTGCCGTCAGGTTTTAAAAGGCTATCCAGACTTTCACTGTAAGCCCACTCTTCTATCGATAAAGTGTCAATGTAAAATCGGTATGTTCCTCGTTTGGCGGGAGCTGAGCCGTTATTTTCGTTTGATACGATTTCTCCGAGTTCCGCAAATTCATTCGGAAGATAGTTGAAAGCCGTCATTTTCATAACGCCTTTCACGTCAAGGACAGAAACGGCATTTACGGAAACGTCTGCATAATTTTTTTCTCGGACAGGTGTATCCTTGACGTAAGAACTGCCTGCAAAATTCAAAATGACCGAAAATGCCGAACATAAAACAGCTAAACCGATTAATAAAAATATATTTTTTACGTTCTTTTTCATAAGACATCTCCCGTAAAGCAGTAGCCTTTATTGAATTCTGTACGTATGATGATTCTTTCAGGCATAGCGGCATTTAATTTTCTCCGAAGCGATGATAAATGTGCTCGTATGGTCGTAGTATGAAGACTTGGCGCACACCAGATTTTTTCGTAAATTTCGTCGGCAGTGAAATATCTGCCGCGATTTTTTACCAGAAAATATAAAATATTGAATTCGGAAGGGGTAAGAGATATCAGCATACTTTTATATTTTACGGTACGGGTATTGACATTGATGGAAAAAGCTCCGAACGTTTCCACCGCATCCGATCCGGGGAGCAGCCTCAAAGAGATATGCGTTTCCAAAAGTCGCATGGAACACGGTTTAACAACATAATCTGCGGCGCCCGAGGTCAGTCCTGTAAGAATTGCGTCTTCACCGTCAAGAGAAGACAGAATTATCACGGGAGGTAAAACGGGAAATGCTTCGAAAAGATCCATACCCATGCTGTTTTTAAGTATCAGATCCAGAACGATGGCATCAAATCTGCCGTGTTCGTTCAAGAGACTTACCGCTTCTTCTAAGTCGGATGCCGTAAAAACAGTATTTGCGGGAGAAAAATACGCGGTCATTTCATTTATCAGTTTATCATCGTCTTCTATAAACAAAAGTTTTCTGCCACTAACAGTATAATTCATATAAATTCTCCTTTTGAGCCTGTTTTTATTATACCATAATGTCACGGTAAATGCAATTAATTAAACCGTACTGGCAGTAATATATTTGTGAAGAATTGTTAAGATTCGCTTCAAACAGCGTTTTGCTGTTTTTTTTGAAACCGTTATATGGTAAAATAGAGCATAAAAATACATATCGGGATCATTTTCCCGGATTTAAAAGAGGTTTGTTTTATGGTGGCAAAGAAAAAACGTTACACTGCATTGTTGGCAGTTATTGCGACATTCTTCCTTTTGGCGGGAGCGTTATTTTATTTGGCGGTTCCGGTGCATGCCGGTACAAATACCGACGGGATGTGGCAGATCGGGCAGACACAGAATCTGATACCGGTTTTGCATGAAGGTGATGTGCGGGAACAAGGCTGGAATATTGATGAGCCGAATGCGCAAGCGACTGCAGCGGAAAGAGACGGAGGCTGGGCAATATTAGCCGGTAACGGTGATAGCGACCTCGGAAACAGCGATTATACAGGTGGAATATACTATGTCATAGAATTGTCTGCCGCAGATCAGGCGAAAGCAAACGCTGGGCAGTTGTCGCTGAGTGCTTCTGCACGCACATGGATACAAGGAGCCTCAGCAAGGCATCGCTTGTCAATACGTGCCGAGTTTTTCAATACTGCTGATATAAGCGGAGAGGGGTTTCATACTGAGAAAGTCACATTGGAGCCGAAAAGGGAGACCTTGCCAAGAACTGAAACAATCTCAATGGAACAGCGAAATGTACCGAGCGGAACGGTGAAAATCAAAATATGGTTTTCCAATCAAGGCAGTCTGGATGGAAAACCGTGGCTCGGAAGTATGGCGTGCTACCTCCACGACAGCACTGCTCCGTCTTTTGAGGGAGCGTCGCTAAATGATATCGGCACAATTGATCCCGAAAAGAATATTGCTATCGAGGGTAATACTGTAAAATACCTCATTCAGTTCAACGAAAAAGTTTCCGTTTTGGGAAGCGGTACGGCGATTCTTAATCTGAACGGACAGCTGTTTGTGACTTCAAGTACAATGGAAACAATTGAAGAAAACGGTAAAACTTCGGTCGCATATATGTTTACTCTTCCGCAAAGCCAAAACAGCGGTACGCTGTCTTTGTCTTCGGTTTCGGGACTGACAGTAAAAGACGAAGCGGGAAATGAATTTACATACAGTGGCTCTCCGTCTGCGGAAACACTTACTTATTACGGAACAATGTCGGTAACTACGGAACTCAGCGATGTTGAAATGGACGGGGAAGTCAGTGCAAAGTACGGCTCTGACTACACCGCGACATTGCTTGCAAACAAAGGTTACAATCTGCCGTCCGGAATTACGGTCACTGTAGGAGGTGCTACGATTGCAAGCGCAGGGTATACCTATGATCCTGTCAGCGGGAAAATAACAGTTAACGGTATGTATATAACAGGCGATATTTCGATCAAAGCGGCAGGCGAGGCGAAAGAAATCACGGTTACCTTTGACAAGCAAAGCGGTGCTGACGGAACAAGTTCCATAACTGCGGTATATGATGAAAATATGCCGGATATAACCATTCCGGTCCGTACCGGATATACCTTTGCGGGATATTACACGCAAATCGGCGGTACCGGAATATTGTATTACGACAAATCGGGAAAAGGAGTAAGAATTTGCGATTTCGACGCTCCGCTTACGTTGTACGCTTACTGGATTGCAAACGACTATACCATAGAATTTGACGGCAATAAACCCGAAAATGCAAGCGGAAACGTGATGGGAGAAATCTCAGCTGTCGAGCGTACTTATGATGATGGCGCGATAGCTTTGCCTACAAACGGATTTTTACTTACAGGCTGGACATTCAAAGGTTGGGCAACGTCGGAAAACGGCGGTGTGGTTTATACGGATATGCAGGCGGTAAAGAATCTGACCGATGTTAAGGACGCGGTCGTTACTTTATACGCTGTCTGGGAACAAAACGTATATACCGTAAACTATAACCCAAACAGACCGGCAGGAGCAAGCGGAACTGTTACAGGCTCGACTGCTGAGTCCTCACATGTTTATGATACGGCAAGCGGACTGACGGTAAACGGTTTTGCACTTGCAGGCTGGACATTCAAAGGCTGGTCAACAACCGAGGGCGGCGGTAAGGTGTATGACGACGGTGTAAGCGTAAGCACACTTGTTTCTGAAAACGGCGGCTCGATAACTCTTTATGCTGTCTGGGAACAAAACGTTTATACAGTAAATTATAATCCAAACAAGCCGGCAGCGGCAAGCGGAATAATTCAGGGTACAATGTTTTCTTCCTCGCACGTTTATGATACGGCAAGCGGACTGACGGAAAACGGTTTTTCGCTTACAGGCTGGACATTCAAAGGCTGGGCAACAACCGAGGACGGCGATAAGCTGTATGACGACGGTGTAAGCGTAAGCACACTTGTTTCTGAAAACGGCGGTTCGATAACTCTCTATGCGGTATGGGAGGCAAATTCTCATACAATCACTTTGAACGCTATGGGCGGAAGCAATTCAGGCTTTGTCGGTGCAATCTATGACTCTGTATTGCCTGACATTGCAGCAGTGCCGGCGCGCTACGGATACAATTTTCTCGGTTATTTTGACTCAGTAACCGGCGGAGTGCAGTATTACGGAGCGGACGGAAAAGCATTCGGTGATAAAACTTTTACGGTGGACGAAAGTCTTGTTCTCTATGCGCAGTGGTCACCGGTTACCTATACTGTCGAATTATACAGCGAAGGAAAATATCTCGGTACACTTGATGGCATTGTGTTCGGAGAGCTCACGCTTCCCTCGGCAGAAAAGCTTTCACTGTCCCGCCCGAACTATGATTTTGTCGGCTGGAATATTTACGACGAACAGAATTGGGCAATGTACAGCGCCGACACGCTTTATTCAATCGGACTTACAGGTCAGCAAGGCGGGGTTGTGGTGCTGTATGCGTCATGGCAGGAAAAGCCCCTGCATTCATTGTTCTACGATGCGAACGGAGGATTCGGAGCGCCCGCAACAACGCAGGTGCACGAAAAAGAAACGATCAGTTTAAGCGTTACCGTTCCCACCCGTAAAAATTATACATTCCTCGGCTGGTCTGATTCTGCCGGATCTCAGACTGTGCAGTACCATCCCGGCGAAAAATTCACGATGGGCGGCGAGGGCGTAACTCTGTATGCGGTATGGCAGCATAACCCGTCGCTCTCCTACGATGCAAACGGCGGTACATTTGTCGGCTCAGTTTCGGTTTCCTATCCTGCGGCGAGCGAAACGGTTACCATTATTTCTGTCATACCAAAACTCGAAGGATATGTGTTTGAGGGTTGGAGTGAAAACCCGGATGCATCCGAGGCTGATTACCGTGCCGGAGAAGAATTCTTGATGCCGGATAACGATACCGTTCTGTATGCTGTATGGAAGACTAAGCAGTACACGGTTACATCAGAAGTGCCGGACGGATATCAGATTAACGGACTCAGTGAAAAGTACTCATTTAATGAAACCGCAAGTTTCAGCGTTACCGGAACTTCTCCGAAAGTTTATATCAACGGAGAGTTTGCGCAGGCAGGTGAAAACGGAGTTTACACTTTTGTCGTCAAGGGCGAAATCCACATTTTCGTGGCAGACGGTTCGAAACTGTCGCTTATCTATTCCGGAAACGGCGGTACAGGCTCGCCTTCTGATAACAGTTCTTACATTTCCGGCTCGATAGCGACTGTTTCTTCAATTGAACCTCATCTTCAGGGATATACATTTGTCGGCTGGTCTGCAGATAAGAACTCTGAAAGTGCAGAGTACACCGCCGGCAGTACCGTCTCTTTTGCCGGTGAAGATATAATTCTGTATGCGGTTTGGAAGGCAAATACCTACACAGTTACGTATGATTCATCCGGAGGAACCGGAGAGATGGATGACGATGTATTTACTTTTGGTACAGTAGGCTATCTTTCCGGAAATATGTTTGAAAAAACCGGGCATACCTTTATCGGCTGGGCACTTTCCGATGGAGGAGAAGTCGTTTACGGTGACTCTGCCGCGGTTTCGGATCTTTGCTCAGACAACAACGGAAACGTCACTCTGTATGCCGTGTGGGAGCAGACGGTAACAGTCATTACTTTTGCGCCTGACGGAGGTACGGAAGTCAATTCTTCCGTATCGGTAGTTTACGGAGACTCTCTGACATCGGACGGTCTTGTTGTTCCGTTCCGTGCCGGTTACATTTTTGCCGGATATTATACGCAGCCGGACGGTGCAGGCGACATGATTTTCGATGAGTCAGTGAATGTTGCCTTTGCAGAAATCTGGGACAGAAACGTCGGCACACTTACGCTTTATCCGAAATGGATACCTTTTACATATACCGTTGTTTATATCAGCGGACACGGTATAGTCGGAGAACAATCAGCTGTATACGGAACATCTTTCAACCTTAAAACTGCGGCTGAGCTTGGCATTACCATGCCGGACGGTTATCATTTTGCGGGCTGGTCGGTAATTCCTTCGGGACAAACAGCTGCCTATTCAGACGGTCAACTTATATACGAAGCCCTGACTCAGAAAGATGGCGATACAGTTTATTTGTATGCCGTGTCTGAGGCGGACGAGAAGTACAGCGTTATATATCATGCAAACGGTGGAAGCAACGCACCTGTTGACAACAATACCTACTTTACGGGAGAAATGGTTTCGCTTGGCGGTATTATTCCCGAACGTGAAGGGTATATTTTCGGAGGATGGAGTTACGATCCGAACAGTATTTCAGTAGATTTTCCTTATGAAAACGGTCAGTTCACATCCGAAAACGTAGCAATGCCGGAAGGCGGAATGGAGCTTTATGCAGTCTGGATAGCCGGTGAAACATTGCAGTCGCAGATCGATGAGCTTGAGGATAAAGCTGCTACTCTTGCGGACGCCGTCGCTGCTCTTGAAAACGCCGACAGTGGATTTACCGACCAATTAAGGCAACTCAGTAATGAACTGCAATCGGCACAAGAAGCCATTGCGTCACTAAATGATATATATGCTACCGATGAAGAGCTTGCTGCCGCGGTGAACCAGCTTAAGGAACTTTTAGCCCTGGCTGAAGCGGAGCTGGAACAAAAAATAACACAGGTGCAGGCAAACCTTGATAAAGCGGTAGCTGAGCTTACCGACGCAGTTGCGGCAAACAAAGCGGATATTGAGGAAAAGCTTGCTGAAATTGATTCTGCGTACAAAGCGGCGGACGCACTCATAAACAGCGATATTTCCGCGTTAAAGTCAGAGGATGAAAAGCTTAAAGAAAGCATTGCCGCCCTTGATTCTGCGTATAAAGCGGCTGATATGAAATTGCAGGAAGCAATCGATAAGTTACAGGCAAACCTTGATAAAGCGGTAGCAGAGCTTACCGACTCAGTTGCGGCAAACAAAGCGGATATTGAGGAAAAGGTTGCTGAAATTGATTCTGCGTACAAAGCGGCAGATGCGCTGATCAAAAGCGATATTGCCGCACTTATAGCCCGTGACAGTGAAATTGAAGAAAGTATTGCGGCTTTGGTTTCCGCTTACAAATCCGCCGATATAATATTACTCGGATCGATAAACAGAGTACAGACTAATCTTAATAATGCTGTTGCGGAATTAAATAATTCTGTGTCAGCAAACAAGGCTGACATTGAGGAAAAGATAGCCGCACTTGACGTAGCATATAAAGCGGCAGATGCAATTATTAACAGTGAAATCGCTGCGCTTATAGCCGGCGACAGTGAACTTAGACAGAGTATAGCCGCACTTGACGTTGCATATAAAGCGGCAGATGAAGCTCTCTGGGCAGGTATAAGGCAGGTTCAGGAAAATCTCGACGCATTGGAACAGAAAACTGCGAAAACCGAGTTCACTTTTATGATAGTCAGCTCCGTTCTCAGCTTTGCTTTAATAGTTCTGATTGTTACGCTGATTGTGAAAGTAATCAGAAAAAGGCATTTGCAGAAGTAACATTTTGCATACTCTCTGATGCGTTTCCGCTGTGTTTCCCGATAATAACACATTAAAAACGCCCTGAAATTTTCAGCTGAAACGACAGAAGCATTTTTAAATTATTCTGTATCAAACAAAAAGTCATAACCTTTGATATGCACCCCGGAAGTCAAGCTTTCTGAGGTGCATATTTTTATGGCAAATAAAGAGAGAATACTGACAAGATATTTAAAACTCTTTTCCGGTTTGAAGCTGACGGTTTTTTGTGTTTGTCTGAATGTAAAACACTGCTTTTGTTGTTTTGTACATAATTTTTTGATGATAACGGATTTAATTGTATATGTTGACAATTATTGGATTTTGTGTTATAGTAACAGTGGAGAATATTAAATTATTACGGCGAAAACTGAAAGTGCGGTTTTGATGATATAAAAAGTTTAACCGCAACCGTAACGCCGCAGATCATCAAAGTCGGAATTAATTACAGGCGGCAGTATTATTATGAATTGAATTTACAAGCCACTATCCGGTCAACAAGAAATGTTTTATCAGACAATATCATTATGGTTTTTTCTTAATTTAACTGATATGCAACTCGTGTGAGACGAAATTTACAAAACATAACGGCAGTTCATAGGGAATCATGGAGAGGGCATTTGAATAAATTTATAGCCATATCGGCGGAAATTCTGAAACCGATACTTCTGTTTTTGCTTTTGAATTTTGATTTTGAAATAAGTTCTTTAAGTCAATAAAAACCTTATTCTGAAACTTGAATTTGTTATAAAAAGTTTTGAAATATCATGCGGCGTTCCTTGTCAGGTTGTACATAAAAATCTTTTCGGAGTAAATGATGAAAGAAAAATCAACAACAATCTTAAACAGTATATTATTCGTGATCACAATTCTGGTTTTCATACCTTTGATTATTTTTATCAGTTTGATTTGGGTGATTACGTTGCCGTTTTGCGAGTTCAGCGAAAGAAAAGAATACAAAAGCTCAAATTATTTCAAACATTTTAATTTTCCATACAACAAAAGTATTTTTCACAGCCCTCGCTACGTTTTTTATAATTCCGTTACCGAAAAGGGGCTGGATAAATTATATAATATCCGTTATGTTTTTCAAAAATCGAACAGATTTGAATATTTTATATTCGATAATACTGTATTTTTGTTTCCTGACTTCAACAAAATCAGGTATGACGAAAATAAAAATGAATGGAATTTCATTTACATAAAGTACAGTGAAGAAAGTTATAAACCGATTGACAGTTATATTGAATGGTATGAACAATTTTTAGACGGAGATGCAAGATTTTTACCGGTAAAAGTAATCGTTGAAGCAAGCATGTTCGAAGCTGATGAGCTGGACTTAAATACAATACCCGATTCTCTTTGGGTCGTGCGAAAATATGAAAAGGCATTTGAAGAAACCGATTGGCATATTATTTCGGGTGTTCCGAAAGATACAAAAAAACTTTACTCTATGCTGCTGCATAATCCCGATATCTGCGGTTCGTTTGAATTAAAGAACGACGACCTTTTAATGTGGTCTTTTGATAATTTGTATTTAGATATTTACGCCGACAGGAAAGAATTTTTGGTAAGAGTCAGCTATGCGCCTGTCAATAAAAAGAACAATTGCCGGAAATGGCTCCGGGAATTAACACACTGGCATTCCGGATCCGATGAAATATACGACGAAATCTGCAGTATTGCCTGTTATGGAAGTGCTCTTGTTGTGAAAACATTTTTTTTCGGAGCAGAGGATGTTCTCTACTCGGGCGATAAGAAAAAATGCCCTTACCGCAAAACCGAAAAGCATTTATTTTCTACAATTCACTATTTTGAAATGCCGGATCGCTCTTTGTAAAACTATTCGGGATAGAGGCATACCGTTTCGAATGCTTTTTCTGTGACATAAAATATCCGGTTGTAGTGATCCGAAAAAATCAACTTTTTTCATAAACCCCCTTGACAAATCAACGGGGGTATAGTATAATACATTTGAACAGTTGAAGAAATATTCAAATGTGTTGTAAGGAGGTTGGAAAAATGAATAACGGCAATGAAAAAGATGTCATTAAAAGCAGTATTCCCGACGATGAAACATTATATCAGCTTTCTAACCTGTTTAAGATGTTCGGAGATCCGACAAGAGTGAAAATTTTAAGCTGCCTGCAGGTTCGTGACATGTGCGTAAGCGAGCTGGCGCAGGCGCTTGATATGACTGACTCTGCCGTATCGCATCAGCTTCGCGTACTTCGTTCCTCAAAGCTTGTCAGGGGAGCAAAGGAAGGAAAAGAGGTAAGATACTCCCTTGATGACGACCATGTTACCAAGATTCTGGAATACGGTCTTACCCATGTAAATGAGGAAAGATAATCGGTAATTACGGGGTTTCGCCCTGTTTTTATTGAACAACAGTTGAACAGTTGTTCAAAAAATCAATTAAAAAAGTTGAAATAAAAGCAAATGTTTATGAAATTGTCACCGGAGATGATATTGAAAATCCATACGAAAACTGAATCACAAATAAGAAGAAAAATAATAACACTTCAAATAAGATGTTGTTTAAAGCCAAATTAATAATAAAATGCCATAACTAAATGACATTGAAGCGTAAACCGTTTTGCGTAAATCAGTAAAAAACAATAAAAAAGAGAATTTAAATGCTGATGAAAGCATTGATGAGAACATTAATAAAAACATCGGCTGAAATAAAAACATCGGCTGAAATAAAAACATCGGCTGAAATAAAAACATCGACTGAAATGAAAACATCGACTGAAATAAAAATGTAATTTCCGGTGAAAACAATAAATGTTATTGAAACCAAAAACTAAATTCCGATGAAAGCGATATTGAAAAGGATTATATATAATGTAATCTTGTCCGAATATATTAACCCGTGACGGGAGAAAAAATATGGAGGAAACTGATATGAAAAAGAACTACAAACTTGAAAATCTGGACTGCGCAAACTGTGCCGCTAAAATGGAACGTCTGATTGCCAAAATCGACGGAGTTCAGACGGTAAGCATAAGTTTTATGACACAGCGTATGTCCATTGAAGCCGATGATATGCGTTTTGAGGAGATTATGGAGCAGGTGGCAAAGGCTTGCAGAAAAGTGGAACCCGACTGCAAAATTATAAAGTAAAATAACCTGATTTCAGAGGCTTGTATGAGTAAAAAAGAAAAAAAGAATCTCATCCGTATTATTGTGTCGCTTGGTCTGTTCCTTATTTTGTTTATTACGGATAATTTACTTGAAGGCGGACTTTCCTCTGTGGTTGATTCCTGGCTACTTCCGTTCTTCCTTTATCTTTTTGTCTATCTTATAATCGGATACGACGTTCTTTGGAGAGCAGTCCGGAATATTTTCAACGGTCAGATATTCGATGAAAATTTCCTTATGTGCGTGGCAACAGTCGGGGCGTTTGCTCTTGCGGTTTACCGGGGGATTAACGGGCAGGAAACGGAAGGGTTTGATGAAGCATGTGCGGTTCTGATTTTTTATCAGGTCGGCGAATGGTTTCAGAGCTACGCTACGGGAAAGTCACGCAAGTCTATATCGGAACTTATGGATATACGTCCGGATTATGCAAATCTGCTGCTTAATGACGGCACTGCTGAAAAAACCGATCCGTCCGATGTCAGAGTAGGAGACATTATTCTGATAAATCCGGGTGAAAAAGTCCCGCTTGACGGAGTTGTCACAGAAGGTGCATCAGCTCTCGACACCAAAGCGCTTACCGGAGAATCGCTTCCGCGTGAGGTTAATACCGGCAGTGAAGTCATCAGCGGCTGTGTAAATCTTACTTCACAGATAAAGGTGAGGGTTACCAAAGAGTTTTATGACTCCACCGTTTCCAAGATTCTTGAACTTGTAGAAAACGCTTCCGGTCAGAAATCAAAGGCGGAGAATTTCATTACAAAATTTGCAAAATATTACACACCTGTCGTTTGCGGTACCGCTCTGCTGCTTGCAGTAATTCCGGGGCTGATTACTCGGAACTGGTCTACGTGGGTGTACCGTGCGCTTAGTTTTCTGGTTGTATCCTGCCCGTGTGCACTTGTGATTTCTGTTCCGCTTTCTTTCTTTGCGGGTATCGGCGCGGCATCAAGATACGGTATTCTTATAAAGGGTTCAAACTATCTTGAAAAGTTCAGTCGGGCAAACATCTTTGTTTTCGATAAAACAGGAACTCTTACAAAAGGCAATTTTGCGGTCGAAAAAATTTCACCCGAAGAAAACGCCGATGAAGTGATACGTCTGGCGGCTATCGCCGAGCACCATTCCGATCATCCGATTGCAAAGTCGATACGGGCATATTACGGTAAAGAAATCGAAAACGGATATACGCTGACCAACGTTGCAGGGGCGGGAGTTATTGCCGAAAAAGGCGATAACAGAATTTACTGCGGTAACGAAAAACTGATGGAGATGAACAACATACCGTTTGTTAAGGAAAACGGTATCGGGACTGTTGTCTATGTCGCCCTGAACGGAAGATTCGTCGGTTCTGTTCTCATTTGCGATCAGCTTAAAACCGAAACCGGACAGGTTATCGGAGCGTTAAATGATATGGGATGCAGAACGGTAATGCTTACCGGAGACAACGAGGCCATTGCAAAGAATGTCGCCGCTGAAACAGGACTTACCGGTTATAAGGCTTCGCTGCTACCTCAGAACAAAGTTGAGGAAGTAGAGAAGATGCTTTCTTCGAAAAAGCAGAAAGACGTCCTTTGTTTTGTCGGCGACGGCATAAACGACGCACCGGTTCTTATGCGCTCAGATGTTGGAATAGCTATGGGCGGCGTCGGCAGCGATGCGGCTATTGAAGCTTCCGACATTGTCCTGATGAAGGATGATCTCAGAGGCATTCCACTTGCAAAACGCATAGCTAAAAAGACTATGGCAATAGTTTTTCAGAATATAATATTCTCTATAGTAGTAAAAATAGCAATTCTTGTCTTGTCTGCGTTCGGTATAGCCAATATGTGGCTTGCAGTTTTTGGGGATGTTGGTGTTGCTGTTATTGCCATACTTAATGCAATGAGGGTAAATACAAAGTACTGAGATGGATCAGTAATAATAAAAAAACGAAGTAAGTAAAACAATTTGTTATATAAAGAAGTCGTGACTGAAAAGGGCTGCTGCAAAAGCACAATAAAGTGCAGATGCGGCAGCCCTAAGCTTATCTTAAAATATTTAGTGTATTATTTTTTCAAATTTTTTGTGTAATTTTCTCTGTCCTGAGTTCCGAGGGCGTTTTTGAACATCACAGTGCCGCTTTGGTCGGTGTCAAATGTGTATTCAAGCGAACCGTGCCATCCGTCTCCTGAACTTTCCGGTTCATATCTCCTGAACAGTCCGTTGTCGGTAGGGAAGTAGCCTTTTCCGGTACCTTTATAAGCGGTTAAGTACCACACCGTTTCTTCGCCTTGTCCTGAAATGTGACGGTATTTTACAATTCCGACTCCCGGAGCATACCAGTAGCTGCTCTTTCCGGAAAAATACCCCCATGCCGAATAATCAAAGCTGACGCAAAGGCAATCCGTGAAGTTTCCTGCCGGAGTTACCGCGTTTTCGCCTTCCTTTACCTTGAAGTCCTTTACCTTGAATTTTCCGACAGTTTTTTCACCGCAGCAGTATCCGTCCGTCCACTCGTCAGACCATATACATTCAGCCGCATCCTGAAGAATAGTCAGAAAAAAGGTGTAAAGAACTTTGTTTCCTTCTTTTCCTGAATTATCCATGTCCTTTAACTCAAAACTGTATTTTCTTATGTCATTCAGAATAATTCTTCCGTTATTTTTAACGAGCTCATCATACTCAAAAAAATTCCAGCGGCCTTTTTCGGTGTAGTCGGGATTGAATTCGGGATCAGTAACAAAAATGCGGTCCATTACC
Organism: uncultured Clostridia bacterium; assembly: GCA_944391815.1. Classification (GTDB taxonomy): domain Bacteria; phylum Bacillota; class Clostridia; order Oscillospirales; family CAG-272; genus SIG673. The sequence goes on from CALXUV010000015.1 coordinate 17,220, forward strand.
GCGATAGCAACAGCGGTGTGTGTTTTCTGACGTTTGGTTTCCGCAAGCTCAGCTGCACGTCTGAGTGACGGTCTTACTTCCGCAAGTTTTCCTTCTCCGTTTGGTTTTTTTTCGATAAAGTAGTTTTCTCTTGCCTTAAGAATATTACCTTCCCATGTATCGGAATAACCGGTTACATTACCGAAAAACATACTTGAAACTGTTACTGTATCTTTTTTCATCCCGGTTACTTCGAATGTGTTTTCAATTTTCCTTATGTAAACATCATTATCGCTGACAAGACTGAATTCCCATCTGTTCCCAACGGCAAACGGAAGCAGTCCTTTGCCTCCGTTCATACAGTACCCTGATAACAGCCATTCAGCTGTTCCTCCATACCTTGTCACTTTCTGCCTGACAATTCCGAAGTTTTCGCAAAACCATGTTTCGCAGTAGGTGAGTCCGTACTTTTCACCTTCGCTGACATACACGCGACATTTTTCAAAGCGTCCCGCTGGCGTTTCACAAACTCCGTCTTCACGGATAAGGCTGAAGGTAATTTTGCCGTCGGAAGATGTTTTTTTATCTCCGGGTTTCATATCACAGGCAAGTATCAGGCTGTCACAGCATGAAGTGTTCCAAAATATAGCATTATTAATGGCATAGTTAATGTGGGAATTACCGTATCCCGGCTGTTCCCAAAAAAAGATATTGTTGCCTGAAATTTTGTATAATTCGCCGGTTGTATCCCACGAGCAACGGTGCCGTTCACCGGCATTTTCGGCTTTGGCTTTCAGGTATCGCTCTTCTACTCCGATTGCCGATTTTGCGTTGGCGTAATAAACATCGGTCGGCGGTACGGTTGACATTACTTCTTTAAAACAGTCAATGGCTTTTTCAGTTTTGTCAATTTTACGGTACTCATAGCCGAGCCAGAACCAAAGATAAGCGAGCGTTTTCGGGTAACCGTTCTCACGGTAATAAGGTATCTGCTTGTTTAAAATAAAATCAATTTTTTCGTCTCCTGATAATTTATTGAATTCGTGCGAGGCGACAGTGCGCATTACCTCGTCGTTGTGACTCAGCTCTGCGGCGGCTTTTATACGTTTCAGCATCCCATCGTTGTTTTTTTCCGGAATAAACCAGTACCCGAGTACAAGCGTTTCTGCAAGCATCAGGTTTTTTTCCTTTGATTTTGGAAGTTCTTCCACCGAATTCAGGACCGAGCGGTATTCTTCTTCAAAGCCTTTTTTGTTGTTTTTCAGTTTCCACAGTTTCAGGTTTTCAACCTGACGCATAACTTTTCTTACCAGAGCTTCGTTTTCATTATAGCTTTTTTCCACTATGCCGTACCCCTTTCTGAGTTGTTTTCTCCCCTCGGAAAGACGCCATTTGACAGTTCCGACAGACACTGACAGCTTCTTAGCTATTTCGGAGACCGACATATCTTCAAAATAATGAAGTTTTATAGTTTCCCTTATTTTTTCTCCGAGAGTTTCCACCGCTTCATGCAGTTCCGCAGTTTCTTCGTACTGAATTTCCGAGCCGTTATCCTCTGTATCTTCGGAGAAGAGCAGATCGAAACTTATATCCGGAATAGCACTACGGTAGTGTGCGTTCAGCGTACGGGCGCAGTTCCCGGCAATCGAGCACACCCACGGTCCGAATTTTGTTGGGTCACGAAGGGCGGGCAGGTTTATAAAAGCGGAAACAAATGCGTCCTGAGAGGCGTCCTCGGCGGAATGAGTGTTGTTTGTCACCTTATATGCAGTACCCATCACGGCACGCTGATGCCGCAAAACAAGTTCCTCAAAGGCTGAATCATCACCAAGCAGAGTCAGTTCAACGAGAGTTTCGTCGTTTTTTTCGGAATAACTTTTCATTATGTGTCCTTTCTTATTTCGGGGTTCATAAATAAGACTGAAAATAAACTGAAAAGGTTGGAAATGAATGAAACATTTTTTTCATTATAGCACACAGTGTATTATAAGTAAATACGTGGCGGTCATTTATCTGAAATCAGTCAGGAACTTAACCGTGCGGTAACTGATTTTGCGTTTCTCTGAGCTACTGTATTCCGTTTTTGAAAATACCGTTATGAAGGCTGTTTGTAAGGGTATCCGTTCAGCCGTGAAAAAGACGACGCAAGCAGAATAATCAGAAAAAATCATATTACCGGTAAAAACACTGCCGTTAAGTTTTTTTGACAATTATTACAGCCGACGGTACAATTTTATATGTAGATACTTGTATTTTTTTTCGCTTTAAATTTACCGGCATAAAAAATAATGTCAAAAATGAAACCTTGACGTGATTTTTGCGAGAAGATATTTGAGAGAGCAGGTAGTAAAAAGGATATTTCGTAATGTAATATTTCCGTAAATACTGTTACCAAATAGCGCTTTGCAAACGTTTGGTGTTCGATAACGTAATTCACTTTGTCGGGAAAGGAGATAAATTGTGAAAAGGTTTTTTGTTTTAATTTCAGTAACGGTTATTATTTTTTCTTTTACAGGTTGCGCGGATAAGGTCGTCAGCTTCGATATCAGCGGCGCGGCTAAAATAACCGTTTTTTCCGGCAGTACCGGCAGAGAACTTGAAATAACTGACGCTTCCGCTATCGGTAATATAACCGACGACATAAACTGCCGTACATTTATCAGAGAAAAATCGAGTAAGCACGTCGACGGGTTTTCATACCAGGTGAAATGGTACGACTCGCAGAACAATCTGATCGAAGAAATAACCTTGATGAGCGGAAATAAAATAAGCTATGACGGTTATTTTTACATCGAGGAAAACAGCGACAGTCAGTTATGTCTTGATTATATTGAAAGCCTGTATCCGGATGAGTAATTCCGGCTGTCGGCTTTATTAAACATTTTGACAGATTTGCCGTGACGGTTTATCGGTTTGCTGTCCGGCATTCGGTTGTTTTGCGTGCCGATATACTTGCCCGCATTTGCCGTTTGTTTTTGCGAGCGGATGTATTTGCTTGACGTTAACGCAGATGTCATTGTGAATCGACGTTTTGCTATTTACCGGATATTCTGTTTATTTCAGGTGCATATATTCCGTCCCGCATTTGCGTTTTTCTTATTTTTTCAGCGCCGTACATTTTTCGCTTGACATTTATGGTTCTGTATGTTAAAATGCGAAAAAAGGAGGAGCAAATTATGGAAACGATAAAATTCACGTCTGATAATTCCTTCGGCAAATTCAAAATTCTCAACGCAACAAACGGCGGTCCGGTGTATAAGCGCCATGCAAACGATCAGTGGCGTACAAACATCACAGAATACACGGCGGCAAAAATTCCGTATTCCAGAAATCACGATTCCAATGCCTGCATGACTTACGGCGGGCCGTACGCTCATGACGTAAACGCAATTTTTCCTGACTTTGGTGCCGATGAAAATGACCCTTCAAGTTACGATTTCGCTTGTACTGATGAATCAATAGCGTGTACTCTTGAAGCCGGTACAAGGACCTTTTTCCGTCTTGGGTCAACGATAGAACATCATATAAAAAAACACGCCACACTTCCTCCGCGCGATTTCGGAAAGTGGGCGAGAGTATGTGAGCATATAATCAGGCATTACACTGAGGGTTGGGCGGACGGTTTTAATTATGATATGCCGTACTGGGAGATCTGGAACGAGCCGGATCTTGACGCTGACGACTGTCCGAACAAACGTTGCTGGGGCGGTACAAAAGCGCAGTTTTTCGATTTTTTCGAGATCAGCGCAAAGCATCTCAAATCCTGTTTTCCGGAACTGAAAATCGGGGGTCCGGCGCTTGCCAACGGTCTTGTCTGGGCAGATGATTTTCTTGCGGAAATGGAGAAAAGAAAAGTTCCTCTCGACTTTTTTTCCTGGCATATCTACGCCACAGAACCTTCGGAACTTGTCAACCGGGCAGAGAAAGTACGACAGCTTCTTGACAAATACGGATACGCCGGGACCGAAAGTATTCTCAACGAATGGAACTACGTCAAGGACTGGACAGACAATTTTGTTTATTCGCTGGAAAGTATTCACGGCATCAAGGGAGCGGCGTTTATGATGGCTGTTATAAGCGAGGCTCAGAAATCGCCTGTCGATATGCTTATGTATTACGACACCCGTCCGAGCACTTTCAACGGTGCGTTTGACTTTTACACCTGTCGCCCTCTCAAAGGGTACTATCCCCTCAGATGGTACGGTGATTTTTACAGTCTTGACAGGGAGGTCAGAGCCATAACAGACGCAAATGATATTTATACCTTGTGCGGCGCTGACCGTGACGGTAAAATGACTGCTGTTGTGACTCACTATTCTGAAAATGATGATAAGGAAAATGTCACGGTCAGGTTGGTTTTCGATATATCTGCCGGCAAAAAACCGCAGTATGACGTTTTTCTTCTTGACCGAACACACGACGGTGAGTTTATCGGGAATACCGATGAGCTTGTTTTCGATATGCCGGTACACAGCTGCTTGCTTATAAAAGAAAAATGAGAAATATCTCTTAACCGTAAAGCGGCGACAGTAACATATTACGGCAGCGGGAAAAAATAAAAACAGAATCAAATATTTCTTTGCAAATCTTACGGTTTCATCAAAAAAAGCACTCAAAAGAGTGCTTTTTTTGAATTTTGTTTTCAATGTTTTTTTGCCGGCGAGCTTCTTTTGTGTAAGCGGTATTGCTGAACAGGCAAGCAGAATAAATTTGTCCGCACCTGCGTCAGCTTCATTTTGTTTCCGTTTATTTTACTGAATAATATTTCTGCCAGTCAAGCTGTTAAATGCGCACAAGTCAAGGCAAAATAACCGTCACTGAAAAAGTCGGTATCTTTTTTTCGGGTTTTAAGCGTATAAGCGGTTTTTCAGCCGAGTATTTTTACTGTGTTGTTTTTATTTTCGTTTCTGCAAATTTCAAAGACACGCTGGCAGAGCACGGTATCCTTGTGCGGGATCACTTCGCTTTCGGTACATCCGTTTTTTACGCATCTGCACATTTCTTCGATTTCGTAGCAGAAGCCGTTTCTGCCCGGATCACTGAAAATTTCCGGATCTCTGCCTTTCAGGTACAGCACCGATTCTTTGCCCTGCATCGGATTGTTTATTTCTATATGTCCGTGATCACCTGATATTGTAATGCGGTCTGTCGGATCGGCAAGAAAGGTTGATATGACAGACGCTATACACTTTTCAAAACGGAGCGCCAGTAAATTTGTGCAGTCAACACCGGTTTCCTCGCTCATATAAGCAATAGTTTTTACGTCAAGCAGCTTCTGACCGATGAGAAAAGTAAGTATTTCAAATCCGTAAACTCCGATATCAAGCAGAGCTCCGCCTCCGAGCTTATTTGAAAAATAACGGTTGTCGGCGGCACGCGGCGGCGTAAATCCGATTTCGCACTGAGCTGTACACACTTCCCCGATAAGACCGTCATCGATCCATTTTTTTGCCTGTACTATTGCGGGCAGAAAGCGTGACCACATTGCTTCCATTACGAAAAGTCCATTTTCTCTTGAAAGACTGAATATTCTTTCCGCTTCCGCAGGTGTCGTAACCATGCTTTTCTCGCAAATAACGTGTTTTCCGGCTTTAAGGGCAGACATGACGTTTTCATAATGGTAATTGGTTGTGGTTGCCACATACACTGCGTCGATTTCGGGTAATGCAAGCATTTCTTCATAACTGCCGAAGAATCTTTCTATTCCGTTTTCTTCTGCAAACTTTTCGGCGCGCTCGGGGCTTTTGCTTGAAACGGCGATTACCTCTGCACATTCTGTGTCTTTTGCCGCGGCGGAAAACTTTTTGGCTATCCTTCCGGCACCCATTATTCCGAATTTCAGTTTTTTCATTTTTACTCTCCGATCTTATTTGATAATTCTGCGTTTTTCTGTTTATGTTTTGACCGTTCGTTACCGGATTCAAAAATTTTAAAAAGCAGCCGTAAAAGGCTGCTTTTTTATTACTGAAAAAGTTAGAAATCAATATACGGTCAAAGGATTTTTCGTAAGCTCACCGCCGTCTGACGTCAGCAAACTCCCTGTGCCATCATTGCGTCAGCAACTTTGAGGAATCCTGCTATATTTGCACCTGCAACAAGGTTGCCTTCCATACCGTATTTCTTTGCCGCATTTGCCGCATTGTGATAAATGTTTACCATGATGTTTTTGAGTTTTGCGTCAACTTCTTCAAACGTCCAGGACAGACGCTCGGAGTTCTGAGTCATCTCAAGAGCACTTGTTGCAACTCCTCCGGCATTTGAAGCCTTGGCGGGAGCGAACAGTACGGAATTTTTCTGGAAGTATTCGATTGCTTCCGGTACGCAGGGCATGTTTGCGCCTTCTGCAACTGCAATTACGCCGTTTGCAACAAGGGCTTTCGCACTTTCAAAGTCAAGCTCGTTCTGAGTTGCGCAGGGAAGAGCTATGTCGCATTTTACAGTCCAGATGCCCTTGCATCCTTCGGTATATACTGCATCCGGATGAGTGTCAACGTACTCTTTGATACGGCCTCTCTTTACTTCCTTGATATATTTGACGCAGTCAAGGTCGATTCCGTTATTGTCAACTATATATCCGTTGGAGTCGGAAAGAGCTATAACCTTTCCGCCGAGCTGAGTGGCTTTTTCTGTTGCATAAATTGCCACGTTTCCGGAACCGGAAATTACAACGGTTTTGTCCTTGAAGGATTTTCCGTTGTCGGCAAGCATTGCGTCTGCAAAGTAGCAAAGACCGTAGCCGGTTGCCTCGGTACGTGCAAGAGAACCGCCGTAAGTAAGTCCCTTACCGGTGAGAACGCCCTCGAAGAGGTTTGTTATTCTCTTGTACTGTCCGTACATAAAGCCGATTTCTCTTCCGCCGACGCCGATATCTCCTGCCGGAACGTCCTCGTCTTTTCCTATATATTTATAAAGCTCTGTCATGAAGCTCTGGCAGAAACGCATAACCTCTGCATCGCTCTTTCCTTTGGGATCAAAGTCAGAGCCGCCTTTTCCTCCGCCTATCGGGAGACCTGTAAGGGAGTTCTTGAATATCTGCTCAAATCCGAGGAATTTGATTATTCCTTCGTAAACGGACGGATGGAAACGAAGTCCTCCTTTGTAAGGACCTATTGCGCTGTTGAACTGTATTCTGAAGCCTCTGTTTACCTGAACTTTTCCGTTGTCGTCAGTCCACGGCACTCTGAATTTTATTATTCTCTCGGGTTCGACAATTCTTTCAAGCACGCCGCTTTCAATATATTTCGGTTCTTTTTCGACGACCGGCTCGAGTGACTCGAGCACTTCGCGTACTGCCTGGTGGAATTCCGGCTCACCCTGGTTACGCTTTATGACTTTTTCCATTAACTCATTAAGATACTGGTTTTTGAAACTCATCTTGGTATACCTTCCGTTTCTGAAAATTTACGGCAAAAACAGCATAATTATTCTGATTTTATTCGGAAAATCAAGCTGTCTGCCTACGCTACACGAAATAACATGAATGCGGATTACCGAAATCAAGGAAATGCCCGGAAAGCAGTTCCGGATTACGTAAATCTATGCATGATCTGCAAAATCCGAATAACGCACTGCAAATATTATAAAATATTACGAAGAGTTTGTCAATATTTCACACTCAGAAAAATGTATATTATTTGTTTATGGAATCAATAATTTTTGTAAATAGTAAAAGAATTACAGATTTTTACGCTTTGATTTGAACAACAAGGTAAGACCGTATTGCGGGAAAAATTAATTTAGCTGTTTTTCGGTAGATTTTTATTGATAAATAAATACCGATAAAGCTATATCGATAAAAACATATCGATATGTAAAAATAGATATTTACAAACAGAGGCGGATATGATATAATGCAAATGTAAAGAGATGCCGATAATGTCGAATTGACGGTTTTTCAGGCGGAAAGGGGAGAAAAAATGAACAAATCACAGGTGCTTATAAAGCGGCTGTGCGCTTATCTTCATTATCTTAAACAGCTCCCGCCGGAGATTACAGCCGTTTCGGCAACGACCATAGCTTCTGAGCTCGGTTACGGCGACGTGCAGGTGCGAAAGGATCTTGCCGCCGTTGCCGGAGGGGGCGGAAGACCGAAAACCGGATACCCGGTCGGAATGCTGACTTCCCAGCTTGTGAAATATCTCGGCTTTGACAGAAAAACGGCGGCGGTAATAGTCGGCGCCGGCAGACTCGGAATGGCATTGTACGAGTACGGAGGTTTTTCGGAGTACGGCATAGAGATTGTGGCCGCATTCGATAAAAATCCGGAAAAGTGCGATCCGTCAAAAGGCGTTTTCCCGGAAGAAGAGCTCATCGGATTCTGCGAAAGCCGTAATGTCAAAATCGGAATAATCACTGTGCCGGCGGAGCAGGCGCAGTCTGTATGCGACAGACTGACAGGTTGCGGGGTAAGGTCGATATGGAATTTTTCGGCGGCATATCTCAGACACAACGGAAGCGTTACCGTCTTCAACGAAAATATGGCGGCATCGCTTGCGGCACTTCTTATCAACAAAAGCGAATAAAAAAGAAAGTATACAAAGGAGTAAACCAGATGGAAAAGAAGGAATACGGAATAGTCGACAGTGTTGAAACATTTGAGGCTACACTGGCAAAAGTGCGTGAAGCACAGAAGAAATTCGCCAAATACACCCAGGAGCAGGTGGATGAAATATTCCGCTGTGCGGCAATGGCGGCAAACGCTCAGAGAATCCCGCTGGCAAAATACGCCGTGGAAGAAACCGGAATGGGCGTTGTAGAGGACAAGGTAATAAAAAATCACCTTGCGTCTGAATTTGTCTACAACTGCTACCGTCACACAAAAACCTGCGGTGTGATTGAAGAAGATGTTGCAGGCGGAATGCAGAAGATAGCAGAGCCTGTCGGAGTAATCGGAGCGGTTATACCTACCACAAACCCGACATCTACCGCTATATACAAGACTCTTCTGGCTCTCAAAACCAGAAACGGTATGATAATCAGCCCTCATCCGAGAGCAAAAGGCAGCACGATAGCCGCAGCAAAGGTTGTACTCGAAGCAGCGGTCAAAGCCGGAGCTCCGGAGGACATCATTTCCTGGATCGACGTCCCCTCTCTTGAACTTACAACTCTTCTTATGAGAGAGTCGGATATAATTCTTGCCACCGGAGGCCCCGGAATGGTAAAGAGTGCATATTCCAGCGGAAAACCGGCACTCGGAGTCGGCCCCGGCAACACTCCCGCAATTATTGATGATACTGCGGACATAAAGCTTGCCGTAAGCTCCATAATCCATTCAAAGACCTTCGATAACGGTATGATATGCGCTTCCGAGCAGTCTGTTATAGTCCTTGACAAGGTCTACAAGGAAGTCAAAAAGGAGTTTGCCGACAGAGGATGCTATTTCCTTAAAGACAGTGAGATTGACAAGGTAAGAAAAACAATTCTCATAAACGGTGCTCTTAACGCAAAAATAGTCGGCCAGAAGGCTCACAGAATAGCGGAGCTTGCCGGTGTATCTGTGCCTGAGGACACAAAGATCCTTATCGGCGAAGTCGAGAGCGTTGAGCTTTCGGAAGAGTTTGCTCACGAAAAGCTTTCTCCGGTTCTCGCTATGTATAAGGCTAAAAGTTTTGACGAAGCTGTCGAAAAGGCTTACCGCCTGATCGAGGACGGCGGACTCGGACATACTTCTTCCGTTTACCTCAACGAGCTTACCGAACAGGATAAGATAAACAAATTTGCTTCCACAATGAAGACCTGCCGTATTCTTGTCAACTCTCCTTCTTCGCAGGGCGGCGTCGGCGACGTTTACAACTTCAGACTCAACCCCTCTCTCACCCTCGGATGCGGAACCTGGGGCGGAAACTCCGTTTCGGAGAACGTCGGCGTAAAACACCTCATCAATATAAAAACAGTAGCGAAAAGGAGACAGAATATGCTTTGGTTCCGTGCACCTGAAAAGGTATATGTCAAGAAAGGATGCCTTGACACGGCTCTGTCAGAACTCGGAAACGAGCTCGGAAAGAAGAGAGCTTTCATTGTTACCGATACGTTCCTTTACAAGAGCGGATATCATAAACCGATTACCGATAAACTTGACAAAATGGGCATAATCCATTCCGAATTCTTCAATGTTGAGCCCGACCCGACGCTTGCATGCGCAAAGGAAGGCGCAGCCCAGATGAAGAACTTCGAGCCTGATGTAATCATCGCTCTCGGAGGCGGTTCCGCTATGGACGCCGCAAAGATAATGTGGGTTCTTTACGAGCATCCGGATGTTGACTTTATGGACATGGCAATGAGATTCTGCGATATCAGAAAGAGAATTTACACCTTCCCGAAGATGGGCGAAAAGGCTTACTTTATTGCCATCCCTACCTCGGCCGGTACCGGAAGTGAGGTTACTCCTTTCGCTGTTATCACCGACGAAAAAACCGGCGTAAAGTATCCGCTTGCCGATTACGAGCTTATGCCTGATATGGCAATTGTAGACGCTGACTTCCACATGACCGCTCCTAAGGGACTTACCGCTGCTTCCGGTATAGACGCCGTTACTCACTCTCTTGAAGCAATAGCTTCCATGATGGCAACCGATTACACCGACAGCCTCGCCATGCGTTCGCTGAAAATGGTGTTCGAATATCTGCCCAAGGCTTATGACAACGGACAGAATGATCCGATAGCAAGAGAGAAGATGGCAAACGCCGCTACAATGGCGGGTATGGCTTTCGCCAATGCATTCCTCGGTGTATGTCACTCCATGGCCCACAAGCTCGGTGCCTTCTATCACATTCCTCACGGAGTTGCCAACGCACTCATGATCGACGAGGTACTCAGATTCAACGCCGATCCCACTCCGAGAAAGATGGGAACATTCTCTCAGTACGATCATCCTCATACTCTTGAAAGATACGCCGAGGTTGCCGACTATCTCGGAATCAAAGGCAAAACCGACGCCGATAAACTGGAAAATCTTATTGCTGCAATCGATCAGCTCAAAGAAAAAGTCGGCATAAAGAAAACAATAAAAGAGTATGTACCGGACGAAGAAAAGTTCCTTGCACAGCTTGACGAGATGACCGAACAGGCATTCGACGACCAGTGCACCGGAGCCAACCCGAGATATCCGCTTATGAGCGAGATTAAGCAGATGTATCTCAACGCCTATTACGGAACAAAAAACTGAAATAAGGGAAAGGGAAAGGTATAACTTATGAATCTCGAAAAAGTAATTGCGGTAAGAACCAACAAATGCGTATACCGTGACGGCGAATATGCCGTTAAGGTGTTCGATTCCGATTATTCAAAAGCGGACGTTCTCAACGAGGCACTTAACCAGGCAAGAGTAGAGGAGACCGGACTTGCAATACCGAAAGTAAAAGAGGTAACGACAATAGACGGCAAGTGGGCGATAGTCAGTGACTACATTCCCGGAAAAACTCTTGACAGACTTATGAAAGAAAATCCGGAGAAAAAAGACGAATACCTTGAAATGTTCGTTGATCTGCAGATTAAAATGCATTCAATGAAGTGCCCTCTGCTCAATAAACTCAAAGACAAAATGAACAGAAAGATAAGCGAGGCAAGGCTTGATGCAACCACAAGATATGATCTTCACACTCGTCTTGAATCAATGCCCAAGCACGTAAAGCTCTGCCACGGAGATTTCTGCCCCTCGAATATCATTATAACTCCCGAAGGAAATCCTTATATAATTGACTGGTCTCATGCCACCCAGGGTAACGCTTCTGCGGACGTTGCGAGAACTTATCTGCTTTTCTGGCTGGAAGGCGATAAGGAAACTGCAAAGAAGTATATGGATCTCTTCTGCAAAAAGAGCGATACCGCAAAACAGTATATCCAGAAATGGCTCCCGATCGTTGCGGCTTCTCAGTCGGTCAAGGGCAAACCGGAAGAGCGCGAGCAGCTTCTCAGTTGGGTTGACGTTGTCGATTACGAATAACTTATGATTTTTATAGCGTGTTTCCTCCGCCCGGGCGGAGGAAACATGTCATATTAAGAAAGGAAAAAATTATGAAAATTACCGTATGTATAGGAAGCTCCTGCCATCTCAAAGGATCAAAGGCAGTAGTCGGAGAACTTCAGCAGCTGATAGCGGAAAACAACCTTAAAGACAAGATAGAGCTTGCCGGCACCTTCTGTATGGGAAGATGTCAGGAGGGCGTGTGCGTCACAGTTGACGACAAGTTTTATTCGGTATCCCCCGAAACAACAAAAGAATTTTTCCTTAACGATGTAATGCCCAAGGTAAAATAAAACCCGGAGGTAACAGATTTGTCAGAAATTCTTACTCTGAAAAAATCAAACTGCAAAAACTGCTACAAATGTATAAGACATTGTCCGGTCAAATCGATAAGATTTTCCGGAAATCAGGCGCATATCGTCCAGAATGAATGTATACTTTGCGGAAAATGTTTTGTTGTTTGTCCTCAGAATGCAAAACAGGTGGCAAGCAGTATCGAAAAGGTCAAGGTGATGATATCGTCCGGAGAAAAGGTGGTGGCGAGCGTTGCCCCTTCCTTTGCGGCAAACTACGGCGTTACCATTTCCGAGGTAGACCAGGCTCTGAAAAAACTCGGCTTTTACGGTGCAAAAGAAACAGCAGAAGGCGCACAGCTGGTAAAGAACGAATATCTCAGAATACTGAGAGAGGAAAAGCCGGATGTGCTTATATCATCATGCTGTCATTCGGTTAACCTCCTGATTGAAAAATATTATCCGGCGGCGCTCAGCGCTCTGGCAAAAGTGGTTTCTCCGATGGTGGCAAACTGCCGGGAAATCAAAAAGAGCATACCCGGTGCAAAAACCGTCTTCATAGGTCCCTGTGTCTCCAAAAAAGACGAGGGAGAGAAAAATTCCGACAGCGTTGACGCCGTGCTTACTTTCGAAGAGATGAGCGAATGGCTGGAAAGCGCCGGAATAAAGCTCAGCAGAAGCGATTCCGGAAGCGTATTCCATGAAAAATCGCAGGGAGAGGGAGTTTCAAGACTTTTCCCGGTTACAGGCGGAATTATCGATTCTATGACCGACAGACCTGCCGATTATACATACATTGTAGTTGACGGTGCCGATAACTGCCGCAGTGCTCTTGAGGATGTAAGCGAGGGCAGAATACATAACTGCTTTATCGAGATGTCAATGTGCAGCGGAAGCTGTATAGGAGGTCCGGTTATGGACAGACATTACCGCCTCAGCCTTGCATCGAGAATGGCGGTTGAAAATTTTGCCGGTGACCAGGATTTTGCGCAGGTCAAAGCCGTCGTTCCGGAGGAAATGAAAAAAGAATTTGCTCTGCCCCTGAAAGATAAAATATCACCAAGCGAACAGGAAATCGACGCTGTTCTCAAGCAGATGGGCAAAACAAAGCCGGAAGATATGCTTAACTGCGGCTCCTGCGGTTACAATACCTGCCGTGAAAAGGCAATCGCCATAATTGAAGGCAAAGCGGATATCTCGATGTGTCTGCCTTACCTTAAAGAAAAAGCGGAAAGCTTTTCCGATAACATCATCAACAATACCCCCAACGGAATACTGGTACTCAACGATAAGCTCGAAGTGCAGAAGCTCAACCGTGCGGCGGCAAAAATAATGAAAATCAAGAATCCGTCGGATCTTATGGGTGAGCCGGTCGTCAGAATACTTGATCCCAAACCTTTCATTGACGTCAGCCTAAGCGGAAAGAACATTTATAACCGCGGCACCTATCTTGCGGACTATAAAAAGTATGTTAGTCAGACGATTCTTTTTGACAGGGAATATCACATTTATATTTGCATAATGCGTGACGTTACCGAAGAAGAAGAGGAAAAAGAAAAGAAAGAGGAAGTGGCAAGATCTACCGTTGAAATTGCCGACAAGGTGGTCGAAAAGCAGATGCGGATAGTTCAGGAAATTGCGTCGCTTCTCGGCGAAACCGCCGCTGAAACCAAAATCGCTTTAACTAAACTTAAGGAGTCGATTACCAATGAATGATCTTTGTGCGGATATCGGATACCTGAGCATAAATCATGCCGGTGAAGAGCTTTGCGGAGACCATGTCGAAACGGTGCAGCAGGACGACGGTTCGGCTGTTATAGTTCTGGCGGACGGACTCGGAAGCGGAGTCAAAGCCAGCATTCTGTCAACCCTTACTTCAAAAATAATATCCACTATGCTGGCAAGCGGCATTCCGGTAGAGGAATGTGTGGCTACCGTTGCAAAAACACTTCCGGTCTGCTCCGAAAGAGGAGTAGCCTATTCCACGTTTACCGTTCTTCACCTCATAAACAACGAGGAAATAGAGATAATACAGTATGACAACCCGCTTGTCATACTTTTCCGTGACGGAAAAAATTACGATTATCCCAGAACCGAACTGAATATTGATAATAAAAAGCTCTATACAAGCAAACTCAAGCTGATGGAAAACGATATTTTCATAGCTATGAGCGACGGTTGTGTGCATGCCGGAACAGGACTTACTCTTAACTTCGGCTGGCAGAGAGAAAACATAATTGAGTACATGGAGGCGTTTTACGACGTAGGTTTTACCGCCAAAACACTCTCGACTATCCTTCTTGACGAGTGCGACAGACTGTATGAGGGAAGTCCGGGAGACGACGCAACGGTATGTACGGTAAGAATAAGAAAAAGAGAAACGGTAAATATGCTGTTCGGTCCTCCGGCAAACAGGGACGACTGCAACAAGATGATGGCGCTGTTCTTCTCAAAAGAGGGAAAACACATTATTTGCGGGGGCACGACCTCGTCTATAGCGGCAAAGTACCTCGGAAAACAGCTCAAATTCAATTTGAATTACGGCGACAGCGACATACCTCCCACCGCCGAGCTTGAAGGGGCGGACCTTGTTACCGAAGGAGTTATAACCGTAAGCCGGGTTCTTGAATATGCCAAGGACTATCTCTCAGAAAATTCTTCGTATAAGATCTGGAGTTATAAAAAAGACGGAGCGTCGCAGATTGCCCGTATGCTCTTTGAGGATGCGACAGATATCAATTTCTTTATCGGAAGAGCGATAAACCCCGCCCATCAGAATCCGGATCTGCCGATAACATTCAGTATCAAAATGAACCTGTCGTCTGAACTTGCGGATTGCCTTAAAAAAATGGGTAAGAATGTAAAAGTATCGTATTTCTGATGCCGTCAGATTAATTTATCCGTAAGAATAAACGAATATTTTTATACAGCAAACAAACACCGAATTTACAGATCACAAAATTGAAAGGATTTGCCAATGCGTAAGTTTGATACAAAAGTACAGCACCTTAAATACAAAGTCCTGCGGGAAGTTGCAAGGCTTGCCTGGAAAGACGAGCTTATGGAGAATATTCTCGACATTCCGCAGACGATAATACCCGGAAAAGTGCCCTCAATGCGCTGCTGTGTTTTCAAGGAAAGAGCACTTATCGGCGAAAGAGTAAAGCTTGCCATGGGCGGCGATAAGAAAAATCCCAACGTTATAGAAGTCATTTCCGATGCCTGTGACGAATGTCCTGTCGGCGGATATCTGGTCACCGATATGTGCCGCGGCTGTCTTGCTCACAGATGTGAGGATGTCTGTAAAAGGGGGGCCATCACTTTCGATGAGCATCAGAAGGCTCACATAGATAAATCAAAATGCGTTGAGTGCGGACAGTGTGCAAAGGTTTGCCCCTACAGCGCTATAATGGACTTCAAGAGACCTTGTGAGCGTGCCTGTAAGATAAAAGCTATAAAAATGGGTCCGGACAAAACCGCCGAGATCGATAACGAAAAATGTATTTCCTGCGGTGCGTGTGTTTATCAGTGCCCGTTTGGTGCTATTTCGGACAAGTCGTTTATACTCGACGTTATTAACTTTATAAAAGAGAGTAAAGAAAACTCCGCATATAAGGTTTATGCCGTGGTTGCTCCTTCAATTTCCAGTCAGTTCACCTATGCCAAGCTCGGTCAGGTTATCACCGGCATCAAGGAGCTGGGATTCCACACCGTTGTAGAAGCTGCACTCGGAGCTGATATCGTATCTTACAATGAAGCCAAAGAGCTTGTGGAAAAAGGATTCCTCACCAGCTCATGCTGCCCCGCTTTTGTCTCCTATATCCAGAAGTTTTTCCCCGATATGGCAAAGAATATTTCCCATAACCTTTCTCCGGCGGCGGCTATCTCAAAGTATATAAAAGAGACTGATCCGACGTCCAAGGTAGTTTTCATCGGCCCTTGCACGGCAAAGAAAATGGAGTTTCAGAAGGAAGAGGTGCGTCCCTATATAGACAGCGTTATCACCTTCGAAGAGCTTCAGGCTCTCTTTGACAGCAAGGATCTCGATATCACATCAATGAAAGAGGATGTTCTTGACAACGCCTCCTATTACGGCAGAATTTTTGCCCGCAGCTGCGGACTTACCGATGCGGTACGTGAGGCACTGAAAGAGCAGGACGTTCAGAACTTTGAACTCAAACCTGTTCCCTGCGACGGTATTGAACAGTGCCGCATGGCGCTTCTCAAAGCAAGCAAAAATATGCTTGACGGAAATTTCGTTGAAGGAATGGCTTGCGTAGGAGGCTGTATTGGCGGCGCCGGATGTCTTACCCACGGGGAAAAGAATAAAGCTGAGGTCGATAAATACGGACGTGAAGCTATGGAAAAGACAATTACCGATGCGCTGAAAACAATTCATATGATAAAGGACGAAAAACATTAACTGCTTGTTATGTTTCCTCGCAGCGTTTTTCACCGAGAGGGAAATACAATAACGGTATGATGTAATTTTTTCATAATTCAGCATTTTTCCGATATCGGAAACCAAAATACAAGAGCGGAATTTTACGCTGTTTAATGCGACCGGGAGCCCGGGTGTTACTTTTAACGCACAGTTAAGATGATACCTTAGCCCCGGTCGCTTTATTATTTACGGTTTTGCAGATGACCGCCGGATTTATTTCGTTCTTGACTTATTTGTTTAAATATGTATAATAAATATCAGTTATAATCCCGACTTATAAAGTCGGAAAATTTAAAAAACGGTTATCATCCCGACTTATAAAGTTGGATATTAAAAAAAACGGTTAGTAATCTGACTGATAAAAATGGTAATTAAAACAGAATCAGTTATTATACAGAAAAAATCTGAAATGGAGAAAAAAGTGAAAAGACCGAACATTCTTTTTCTGATGAGTGACGAGCATCGCTTCGATGTCGCCGGTTTCAGCGGCAACACAATTGTAAAAACGCCGCATCTTGACAGTCTGGCAAAAAGCGGAGTAGTTTTCAATAATGCGTACACTCCCTCGCCGGTTTGTATTCCTGCAAGGCAGTGTATGATGTCGGGACAGTACCCGAAGACTTGCGGCTGTGAAGTTTTCGGCGAGGATCTCGCTCCCGGATATATGACTTTTGCAAGACGCTTTTCGGAATATGCTTATGCTACTGTTGCCTGCGGTAAGCTGCACCACTGCGGAACAGACCAGATGCAAGGATGGACTCAGAGGATAGGCATGGGGGATATTCACGTAAGCGACCGTTTTATAGATAATAAAGACGAAAAGTCGTTTGAGGATTATTCGGTTCCGGTATCAAGCGTAAAATGGACTCAGGTAAAAGAGGTAAAAAGAGCAGGTGTCGGAAAGGGCAGTATCCGTGAAACTGACGATTATACAGTTGAAGGCGCGGTACGTTTTATTGATAAATATTTTAACGACCTCTGGTATGACAGAGAGCAGAAAAAAAGGCCTTTGCTGCTCAAAGTAAGTCTGGTAAAGCCGCACTATCCTTATCTTGCGGATGAAGATAAATTCCGCTACTACCTTAACAGAGTCAAACCGTACTGTGAGAATGTAACTTTCGATCATCCGGCACTGACTCCTCACAAGGCGGAAGTCGGAAAAGACGTTTCCGAGCGTGAAATAAGACGGGCTACCGCCGCATATTACGCTATGGTTGAGGAGCTTGACGAGCAGTTCGGAAAGATTATCGGAGCGCTTGAAAATGCCGGCGAAAACATTGACGACTGGATCGTGGTTTACACAAGCGATCATGGGGAAATGCTCGGTCAGCACGGGGTCTGGGAAAAACAGAAGTTTTACGAAGGAAGCGCCCGGGTTCCGCTGTTTATACGTTTTCCGTCCGAGTTTAAGCCCGGAACTGTAAACGAAAACGTAAATCTCTGCGATCTGTTTGCAACCCTGTGCGATATAGCCGGGATAGCTTTGCCGGAAGGTACGGAAAGTAAAAGTCTTGTACCGCTTATGAAAGGCGAAAAAGTTAATTTTGTGAATGAAACGATTTCACAGTTCGGGCGAACGCACCTGATGATAAAAAAAGACAGCCTTAAATATATGTTTTACGGCGATAAACTTCCGGATATGCTTTTTGATCTTGATGCAAATCCGGAAGAAACTGTGGATTTTATCAGCGCTCCGGCTTACTCGGAAATTGTGGGTTACTTCCGGAAAAAAGCCGAAAGTCTGGGATTTTGCGCAAAGTAAGATTTCGGTGTGCTTTCTCACCTTTTTTATAACTTACACTATTTACCATATTTATTACAAATAAAAAATCGGCAACGGGTTTTTAATGCCCGTAGCCGATTTTGGTTATTACCGTTCGGATGAGACGGTTTTATGAAAGCTGAAACAAGTACAGAAAAAACGAAAAATTGCTCGGTTTTCGTTTTTTAGGTTTGATGTTACTTTTTAAGGTACGCTTTTATAAACCGTTCTGTCTGTTGATTGAAGATAAAACAATATTTTAGTATGCGGTGTATAAACTTTTCTGCCTGTCAGATAAGTATAGAGAACAGCCTTAAAGTATACTTTGCAAAAACTGTTTAAGTCTCGGATTTTCCGGAGCGGTGAATATTTTTTCGGGAGTACCCTGCTCGACGATTACTCCGTCGCACATGAATATAACACGGTCAGCCACTTCTCTTGCAAAACCCATTTCGTGCGTTACGCAGACCATCGTCATTCCGGTTGAAGCAAGGTTTTTCATTACGTCGAGAACTTCTCCGACAAGCTCCGGGTCAAGTGCAGAGGTCGGTTCATCGAAAAGCATTACCTCCGGCTCCATGCAAAGCGCCCTTACAATGGCAATTCTCTGCTTTTGTCCGCCGGAAAGCTGATCGGGATACGCCTGCGCTCTGTCCGCAAGTCCCACTCTCCTCAGTAATTCCATTGCCTTTTCATTTGCCTCTTCCGTGGTCTTGCCGAGTAGCTTTACCGGAGCCAAAGTCATGTTCTGCAGTACGGTCATATGCGGGAAAAGGTTGAAATGCTGGAACACCATGCCCATCTTCTGTCTGTGCCTGTTTATGTCAACGTTTTTTGCGGCTATGTCGACTCCGTCAAAATATATACTTCCGCTCGTTGGTATTTCAAGGAGGTTAAGAGAACGCAGAAATGTCGATTTTCCGCTTCCCGACGGTCCGATTATAACTACAACTTCGCCCTTGTCTATTTCAAGCGAAACACCGTCAAGAGCTTTTATTTCTCCGCCTTTGTAATGCTTTTTAAGGTCTACTGCCTTTATTATTGCTTCTTTATTATCGCTCATTTCTCCGCAGTCTCCTTTCAAGTTTTTTCACAAGCTTTGTTAATATCACGACCACTGTAAGATAGATAAGAGCTACTGCGATAAGCGGCATAAACGCCGAGAAAGTGTCTCCGCGTATAAGATCTCCGGCTTTTGTAAGATCGGCTATTCCGACGTAACCCGCAACCGAAGTTTCTTTAAGCAAAACAATAAATTCGTTACACAGTGTAGGAAGTACATTCTTTATAACCTGCGGTATTACAATGTACCGCATTGTCTGAAAGTAGTTGAAACCAAGTGAACGTCCTGCTTCGAACTGACCGTTGTCTATCGCCATTATTCCGCCACGGAAAATTTCCGCCACATAAGCTCCGGAGTTCAGTCCGAAAGCCACAATCGCGATTACAAGTCCGTTGTTAACCGCGGTGAAAATAACAAAGTAGAATATCATCAGCTGTACAACGACCGGCGTTCCTCTGACCACTGTCAGATAAAGGTTGCATATGCCGTTGAGTATCTTCATTACTCTGTACTTTGCTCCGCCGTTCTTTTTCAGGGTTTCGGCGTTTTTGTCGTAAGTGGTACGTATTATTGCGATTATTATTCCGATAGCTATGCCTATCATTACCGCAAACAGGGTTATCAGAAGTGTGTTTCCGAGTCCTCGTACTATGCTTTTCCATCTGCCTTTGTCGATGAAATTCATTACGAATTCATCTTTAAGCGAATTAAAAAACTCCAATTTTTTCTCCTCTTTCTCCGGTAATTAATATTTTCAGTCATTAAGGCAAAAAGTCGGTTCCCGGATACGGTAAAATCCGTTCCGCTAAGTCTTGCAAGACTAAAAAAACAGAGCAATGGTATTGCACCATTGCTCCTGTTTTGTACTTATTCCGCCTTAATATAGGTGCTTATGATTCTGTCAAGCGTTCCGTCTTCTTTCATTTCTTTCAGAACCTGATTTATCTTTTCGAGAAGCACGGTGCTGTTCTTGTTTACCGCTATGGCGTAATCCTCGTTTGTGTACTCCGTTTCAAGGATTCTTATCGGAGAATTTCCGCTTCCGTCTGTGTTGCTGGCTACAAAGGATTTTGCCGGCTCGTTATCAATGATTACTACGTCTACCTTACCGGTTTTGAGAGCTTCAACTGCATCTGCTCCGGTTTTGTATCTTGTAACTCTGTCGGTCTTTATGCTTTCGTCCTCATTGAGGTCGTTAAATCCCCATCCGGTAACGTCAGCGGAAGAGTAAATGTCACCCGTTGTTGTCTGCTGTACGCCTATCTTTATGTCGGTGTTTTTGAGCGATACGGGATTTCCTTCTTCATCGTAGTTGAAAAAGTCGTCTATGCTCTGGTACTGAGAGTCGCTTCTGACTATCATAACCTGAATTCCGGTTGCATAGGAATCAGAGAAAGAAACGCTCTTCTTTCTCTCTTCTGTCACTGTCATCCCGGCAAGTGCCATATCGTACTTTCCGGTTTCAATACCCGTGATTATAGAGTTGAAGTCAACGTCCTCTATGCGGAGCGTCTTTCCGAGTCTTTTTGCTATTTCTTTTGCTATGTCGATGTCAATTCCGACAAATTCGTCTCCGGATTTGGATTCGTAGGGCGGGAATGCTGCGTTGGTTACCATAACCAGCTCTGTTTCTTTATCGAAATCATATCCCTTGCTGCTGCATGAAGTTGCGGCGAAAGCCATACCTACAACCATCACCAAAGCCATGACAACTGATAAAAATTTTCTCACTTTCGTTACTTCCTTTCAGCTGATTTCAGCTATAGTTAAGATACCATATATAATACAACAATAAATCGGTTTTGTCAAGAGAAAATATGACTGTTTTGCATTTTTATTCATTTTATATCAAATAAAACAGCATTTGATGCTGATTATTATCAACATTTTGTTAACGTCGAACTGATTTCCTGAATTTAACCCGGGTTTATACATTTTCCGGTGAATATTCATTTTTAAAAACGGGACAGAAGATGCAGACGGTTTTGTCTTTTATCGTCAAATCCGGTTGATTAATAAAAAATTTACAATATTTCCGGCGTAATAATCCGGTTTAGCGTTGACAAACCGGAATAAATGTGGTAAAATAACTTCTGCCGCATGGAAACGGTTTCAAACGGTTGTCGTAAAAAGACACCTACCGCTGCAGCGAGTTCTTATATGAAAGAGAGGTGCTTTTCGTGTTCGCAGTTATAGAAACAGGCGGAAAGCAGTACAAAGTTAGTGAAGGAGACACTCTGTTCGTCGAGAAAATCGATGCTGAAGCAGAGCAGACCGTAAAACTTGACAAAGTTCTTGCTGTTTCCGACGATAGCGGATTCAGAGTCGGCGCTCCGTACGTAAGCGGCGCTGCTGTTGAAGCAAAGGTTGTCAAGCAGGGCAAAGGCAAGAAGCTTTATGTTCTGAAATACAAACCGAAGAAGAACGAGAAGAAGAAGATGGGTCACCGTCAGCTTTACACGAAGATTGAGATAACAAAGATCGAGGCTTAATCTGTCAATGACAACCATAACCTTCTTTAAACATGACGGGCTGTACTACGGGTTTACCGAATCAGGTCATGCCGGTTATGCAGAAGCGGGGCAGGATATCGTGTGCGCCGCTGTTTCAGCGATGACTATGCTGGTTATAAACACTGCCGAGGTTTCGTTCGGTGCGGACGTCGAGTATACCATCGACGAGGATACAACTGACGTTACGGTAAAGATACCGTCGCTGCTCACCGAAAAGGACGAAAAGAAACGGTTCGCTGTTTCAGGTCTTTTGCAGGGATATTTCATACAGCTTATGGACATGCTGGAAGATTACTACGATTATTTGTCGGTGGAAGAAACCGAAGTTTGAATTCCGGAACGGCTTCATATGCGGAGCCGGGGCTGAGAAAGGATAGGGAATTACCATGTTGAAACTTAGTTTGCAGTTTTTCGCACATAAAAAAGGTGTTGGTTCAACTAAGAACGGCCGTGACAGTGAGTCAAAACGTCTCGGCGTGAAGAAGTTCGGTGGCGAGCACGTACTCGCGGGAAACATAATCGTCAGACAGAGAGGAACAAAAATTCATCCCGGTACCAATGTAGGAATAGGTAAGGATGACACTCTTTTCGCACTCATTGAAGGAAATGTTAAATTTGAAACCTTCGCAGGCGGAAGAAAGCGCGTAAGTGTTTACGCTGCGGAATAAAAGCGTTTTAAGGGACTGCGGAGCAGTCCCTTTTATATTTCGGTCAGCTTATTTTCTGCAAATTCACGTTTCTTTAAAACTGAAAGAGCAGAATCAGAAGCTGAATAGATCAGAGGTAAATTATGTATACTACCGAAAAAGAAAGACTGAAAAATTCGGAGCGTTTCACAGTAGAAGATCTGCGGCTCATTATGAAAATTCTGCGTTCGGACGAGGGTTGCCCCTGGGACAGGGAGCAGTCGCACGAGACGATCGTATCTTCGCTTATCGAGGAAACCTATGAAACTGTCGAAGCAATCGAAAAGAAAAATGCCGACATGCTTTGCGAGGAGCTCGGTGATGTGCTCCTGCAGGTGGTCTTTCATACACAGATGGAAGAGGAGACCGGAGTTTTCGGGTTTGATGACGTCGTTAACGGAATATGCCGTAAAATGATTGTAAGACATCCTCACGTTTTCGGATCGGTCTGTGCAAAGGATTCAAAAACCATTCTTGAAAACTGGGATGCAATCAAAGCAAAAACCAAAAACACCGAAACGCTTTACGATAAGCTCAGTTCCATTGCCGTAACTCTGCCGGCACTTCAGCGCTGTCAGAAAATCGTACACAAAATTCTTAAAGAGAAAGCACTTCCGGAGATAAGCGAAGCCGACGGTATGACGGAAAATGAAGTAAGCCTCGGCAAAAAACTTCTTGATGCGACTCTTGAATGCGAAAAAGCGGGAGTCGACGCCGAAACTGTGCTTCGCCGTTACTGCGGAGCAATAACGGAAACAATCGGCAAAGATTCCGATAAAGCAAGCGAATAAACGTCGGCAAAAATCCGACAAAGGCTTGAATTTTGAAAATCCCGTGTTTCTGCACACTTGTTATTAAAGAAAGGATTCAGTTATGGTAAGAAAAATTACTGACAGAGTTTACTGCAATTTTGTCAACGATAAAGATATAACGCTGTTTGAAGGACAGTACAAGCTAAGTAAGGGAATGGCTTACAACTCCTATATTATTACCGATGAAAAAACCGCCGTTCTTGATACGATTGAAAAATCGCATACCTCCGAGTGGCTGGACGGTATAAAAACAGTTCTTGAAGGTAAGTCTCCCGATTATCTGGTCATCCACCATATGGAACCCGACCATTCAGCTTCCATCGGAGCGTTTTTTAAGGAGTATCCGCAGACAACGCTTGTTGCAAATGCAAAAACCGTTTCGATGATATCCCAGTTTTTCCCCGATACAGTTGTTGCGGACACCTGCGTAATGACTGACGGAGGAAAGCTCTGCCTTGGAAAATCGACTCTTAATTTCGTGTTTACTCCTATGGTTCACTGGCCGGAGGTTATGATGAGTTACGAGGAAAGCGAGGGCGTGATGTTTTCAGCCGACGCTTTCGGAACATTCGGCACGTCTGACGCCGACCAGATCTGGGACGACGAAGCACGCCGTTACTATATCGGAATAGTCGGAAAATACGGGGCGCAGGTTCAGAACGCTCTGAAAAAACTTTCAGCTCTTGAAATTTCGGTAATATGTCCGCTCCACGGTCCGGTAATTACCGGGAATTTTGCCCATTATATTCAACTTTATGATAAGTGGTCGTCATACACTCCGGAAAAGAATGGAGTCTGTATTTGCTGTGCATCCGTCTACGGAAACACTCTCGAAGCGGCTAAGCTCCTTAAAACTGAGCTTGAAAAGTCCGGAACAGAAGCAGTGCTTTTTGATCTTACAACAGATGATATTCACGAAGCAGTGGCGAATGCTTTTAAATACGATACTCTTGTACTGGCAAGTACAACATATAACGGTGCAGTTTTCCCTGCCGCCGACAGCTTTATACGGAAGCTTGCCGAGCGCAACTTCAAAAACCGTAAGGTAGCTTTTATAGAAAACGGAAGCTGGGCTCCGGTTGCCGCCAAAATAATGAAAGCCGCCTTTGACGAAATGAAGGGAATAACTTATGCGGAAACTACGGTAACCGTCAGATCGGCACTGAGTCAGGAGTCAAGACAGTCCGTTTCAGAGTTGGCAAAAGAACTTTCGGTCAGGTAATAAGGGCTGTATAAAGAACTTGGCTTAGCGATCTGTTGAATAAGGTCAAAGAATAGATAATACGTTCAGACGTCGGCAGTAAAGTCCGAATATAAATTTTTCATCCGGCAGTCGTATGAGTAAGGACTTATCGAGACGTCGGCTGAGTCTGGACTGAAATAACCCTTATACAGATAGTTTCCGAGTAATAACTGAAAATAAAGCCTCATTTATTATTGGCTGAGTAAGGACTGAAAACAAAATTTGTATTAAGATATCGGCTGAGCAGTGATGTGTACATTATATGTATTCAGTCCGGTTAAAAAGGATTGAATGTAATTCCCTCATTCAGTTAAAATTCAGAAGTAGAAACAGAAACGAAAATCATAAGTCAATTCGGCAAAAATAAAACCGCATCCGTTACCTTAAATCAGGTATTACGGGTGCGGTTTTGCGTTAAAAAACATGATGCGAATTTGTTTTACGGATCGGGTAGTTTCGCAATAATACGTTTTGTTAACTGCTGAAAAACTTGCAGTGAATTGTTTCAAGTGGGAAAGCAACGGGTGGGTTTATATAGCTATCCGAGATACTTTCCGGCGGAGTATGTTTTTACGCTTTCCGATATATTTTCCGGCAGAGTCTGTTTTTACGCTTGCCGATATACTTTCCGGCGGAGTATTTTTTTACAGCTTTCCGAGATACTTTTCGGCGGCAGCTATTTTTACGCAGAGACAAAGAACGTCAACCGCTTCTTTCAGTTCCGAGACGGGCGGGAAAGAGGGAGCTATACGCAGATTTTCATCGTTTTTGTCTACACCGTAGGGATAGGGAGCTCCGGCAGGCGTGAGGGTTACTCCCGCTTCCTTTGCAAGCTGATAAACTCTTTTCGCACATCCTTTTTCAACGTCAAGACTTATAAAATATCCGCCTTTCGGGTTGCTCCACTTTGCTATACCGAGAGGAGCAAGTTCTTTTTCAAAAGCCGAAATGACCGTTTTAAACTTAGGTCTTAAAATTTCAGCGTGCTTTTTCATATGCTCTTTTACCGCATCTGCATCGGGGAAATATCTGACATGCCTTAACTGATTTATTTTGTCATATCCTATGGTCTGGATACCCATACTCTTTTTTGTTTTTTCTATGTTCGCCGCAGAAGCCGCCATTGCAGCAAGTCCCGCTCCGGCGTATGTTATTTTCGATGTTGAAGTAAACATTATCGGCAGATTTTCGTTTCCGTACTCTTTTGAAAGCTCAAAAAGGTTTGCAAGCTTTACTTCTTCGTAGAGGTCATGAACTGCATAAGCGTTATCCCAGAATATTCTGAAATCCTTTGCTTTCGGACGCAGAGCCGCAAACCGTCTTACCGTTTCGTCAGAGTAAACTGTGCCGTCCGGGTTAGCGTATTTCGGTACGCACCAGATACCCTTTATGCTTTCATCTTCGGAAACAAGTTTTTCGATCATGTCCATATCCGGGCCGTCTTTTGTCATCGGGACATTGAGCATCTCTATGCCCATAAGCTCGCATATAGCAAAATGTCTGTCGTATCCGGGAACAGGGCAGAGAAATTTGACTTTTCCCTGTGCCGACCAAGGCTTTTCTCCGCCGGCAACTCCGAACATCATTGCTCTTGCGACTTCGTCATACATAAGATTAAGGCTTGACGCTCCGCCTATAAGCACGTTTTCCGCCTTTACCCCGAGTATGTCGGCAAACAGCTGTCGTGCTTTGGGAAGTCCTTCGAGAAGTCCGTAGTTACGGCAGTCGGTTCCGTTATCGGAGAAGCAGTCGGCATCCTTATTTACTACGCTGAGTATATCAGCCGACAGCGAAAGCTGACTTGTGCTCGGCTTTCCTCTCGACATATCAAGTTTCAGCCCTTTTTTCTTTACCTCGGCATATTCTTTTTCAAGCTGCATAAGACAGCTTTCAAGTTCCTTTTTATCCTTTTGTGAGTATAACATTTTCCGCTCCTTATTTAAGTTTCCGTAATTTCTTATATTATTTTTTTGCCGCAGCGGCAACCGCTTTTGCGACTGCTCCGTGTACACGTTTGTCAAAAGCTGCCGGTATTACATATTCAGGCGTAAGCTCCTCATCGGAAACAAGCGACGCTATTGCGTCGGACGCCGCCAGCATCATTTCGCGGCTTATTTCCTTTGCCCTGCTGTCAAGAGCTCCGCGGAATATACCGGGGAACGCCAGTACGTTGTTTATCTGGTTTGCGTAGTCGCTCCGTCCGCTTCCGACAATATAGGCTCCGGCAAGTTTAGCTTTTTCCGGCATTATTTCGGGTACCGGATTTGCCATTGCGAAAACTATCGATTTGTCAGCCATTGACTTTATCATATCTGCGTTTACCAGATCCGGCGCCGACACACCTATGAAAACATCGGCTCCCATCATCGCATCCTGAAGTCTGCCTTTGAGCTTGCCCGGGTTTGTTATTTTGCTCATCTTTTCCTGTTCCGGGTTAAGTCCCGGCATACCTTCGTAAATCACTCCGTTTTTGTCGCAGAGTATCAGGTTTACGGCTCCGGAGAAAAGAAGCAGCTTTGATATAGCTATACCGGCTGATCCGGCTCCGTTTACCACTATCTTTGTGTTTTCTATCTTTTTTCCGGCAAGTTTGAGCGAATTTTTTATCGCCGCAAGAACTACAACAGCCGTACCGTGCTGGTCGTCATGGAACACCGGAATGTCGCAGATCTCCTTTAAACGTCTTTCTATCTCAAAACACCTCGGAGCCGCTATATCCTCAAGGTTTATACCGCCGAAGCTTCCCGAGATAAGCGCCACCGTTCTTACTATTTCATCGGTATCCTTACTCTTTATGCAGAGAGGGATGGCGTCTATATTTCCGAACTCTTTGAAGAGAACGCATTTGCCTTCCATTACCGGCATTCCGGCAAGGGGACCGATATCGCCAAGCCCTAACACAGCGGTGCCGTCGGTAATTACTGCCACGGTGTTTCCGCGACCGGTGAGCTCAAACGAAAGCTCCGGATTTTTCTGTATTTCAAGGCAAGGCTGAGCCACTCCCGGAGTATATGCAAGCGAAAGAGACTCTCTGTCGCACACCTTTACTTTCGATCTTACTTCAAGTTTTCCTTTGAGTTCTCTGTGAAGGATCAGAGATTTTTCAAGATAATTCATATTACATCCCCGTATTTTCAGTTTGTTTTCCGTTACTTATTGAAGTTTTAAGCTGATAAAACAGCAGTTTTTTTCGTTTATGCCCGGATTTTTTGTTCTGAAAGAAATGAATTCATAGTTTTTGTTCCGATAAAACTACAAGTTAATCGGAATTTTACCTGTATTTAATTTCAGCCTTTATCTCTTCGGTAATTTTTAGGCAAAACACCTGTGTACTGTCTGAAAACCCGTGAAAAATGCCGGCTGTCAAAGAAGCTTAGTTTTTCAGCTATCTCGGATATTTTCAGTTCGCTGTCGGTCAGCCACTTTTCCGCCAGTCTGATTTTTGCCCGCATGTGCAGGCGCAGCGGAGTTTCACCGAGTTCTTTTTTACAGATGCGGTTTATCTGTGAGGGACTGAGGAAAAAAATCTCAGAAAGTTTTTTTACCGAAATTTTACCTTCCGCATTTTGTTCAATATAATCCCTTATTTTCAGACTTACCGATATTTCGCTCTTTGTCTTTGCAAAGTCCGCAGAGTGCAGAAGTCTGTGAAAACAAAGTGTTTTTTCTTTGAGCGGTATGCCGGTCTCCGACATTTTTGCTATCAAGTCGGATGACTCCGGAACGCTGATTACCTGATTTTCACACTCAGGGTAGACAGAAAGCAGCTTTTGTGCCAGGCTTCCTGTGATTTTCAGAGTAAGTGTCAGTCCTTGCGGAGCGACGGCAACGTTTACTTCCGTTTCGCTACCGATTATCATTATTTCCCCGCTGTGAAGAAATGACGATCTGCCGTCGTATCTTCCGATTACGCAGTTTCCCGACGACTGATACAAAATCAGTATTTCCCCGCTGCAGCTTATCTTTTCCGAGTCCCGTATTTCACGGTATTCGCCGAAACCGATCGGTTCGGGGCTGATATTTTCCGGAACACCGTTCATTTACACCTTCCCTGTAATCTTCATCAAACTATCATTTTAATTTTATCACATTTTTACCGTATTGTCAATTCAATTGAAAAAATACATATTTTTTTATTTTATAACCATAATAAATATTACTTCTATCGCATATTTCCCGGTTTTTTCACGGTAAATCATGCTGAGTTGCAGGAAAATTAATTATCGTTTTAAAAATATCGAGAGGAGAATATATGGAAAAATTAAGCGGAGATTTTGAAGCGGACATAAAGGCACTCGACTCCGTTTTGCGTACCGACGAAAGTTTTGACCTTTCAAAGCGGGTTATTGTGCCGAAAAGCGGTCAAAGGTGCGCTTTTTTTTATGTGAGCGGACTTGTTTCCACCCAGGTGGTTCAGGATTTTATCAGGTACTGTCTGAGTGCTGAAAATATAACGCTGGAAAGCCGTACCGTCCCCTATAAAGAAGCTATGACAAGCGATGAAATCGGATTAATAGTGACTAAGGTACTGTCAGGACTTACCTGCATGATGACGGAAGGCAGCGACAACGCCGTACTTATCGATATGAGGACAATACCGCTGCGTTCTGTTGAGGAGCCGGAAAACGATAAGGTGCTGCGCGGCGCACGGGACGGCTTCGGTGAAGCTCTTCAATCCAACGCCGCACTGATACGCCGCCGTATCC
Source organism: uncultured Clostridia bacterium (assembly GCA_944391815.1). GTDB lineage: Bacteria > Bacillota > Clostridia > Oscillospirales > CAG-272 > SIG673. Next base: position 46,683 of record CALXUV010000015.1, read on the forward strand.
GAAGCCCTGAACTTACATTTTCTGTGGTAACCGTCGGGACTCTGACAAAAAGCGATGTTTGCATCTGTTATATGAAAAACAAGGCGGATCTGAAATTCGTTGAAAACGTAAAAAAACAGATATCGGGGCTTGAGATTGAAAGTCTGAATTTCCAGTGTCAGACAATAAACGAGGCGCTGATAAAGAAAAAGTGGTACAATCCGTTTCCAAGGGTTCGCTTTACCGAAAGACCTGACGCCGCCGCGGCTACGCTGCTTGAAGGAAGTGTACTTATAATGTGCGACAACTCACCTTCGGCAATGATTTTACCGACTTCAATTTTCGATTTTTTTCAGGAGACGGACGATTTCAGCTTCCCGCCGCTTACCGGCACCTACCTCAGGATGATACGTTTTGCGGTTTATGTTTTTTCGATATACCTGACTCCGGTTTGGTTTTTCCTCATCAGACATTCCGATAAGCTGCCGGAGTTCATGCAGTTTCTGAAACTTTCCACTGATGTAGGTATTCCGGTATTCTGGCAGCTTGTTCTGGTCGAGTTTGCCATTGACGGTATGCGGCTTGCTTCTCTTAACACTCCGTCGACGCTCGGATCGTCTCTCAGCATTGTCGGGGGACTGATTCTCGGTGATTTTGCAGTTGCCGCAGGGTGGTTTTCGCCGGACGTTATACTGTATACAGCTTTTGTCACTATTGCAAACTTTACCCAGACAAGCTATGAACTCGGATACGCCATAAAATTCATGCGCATGACAATGCTCGGCCTTGTATACTGTCTTGACGGCTGGGGGATACTTCTCGGTACCTTTATTATGCTTACCCTGATTGTCACAAACAAAAGCATCGACGGCAGCCGCAGTTACCTTTATCCGCTCATTCCGTTCAACGGAAGAGCTATGCTTTCGCTTGTGTTCAGAATCAAGGAGAAAAGCTTCAGGCGTGATAAGTGACAGCAAAAAATAACTCCGGACAGTTTTGCACAGTGCTTTATTTATGTATTGACTTTGTTGCTTCAATGTGATAAAATATCAGGAGATCAGAGATTTTTAATAAAAAGGCGGTTATGCTGTAAGACCGTGCCGCTTTCATAAAGTATTGAGGAGAATGAAATGGCATTATTTGAGTCAGGAGAAATGTATCTGGAAACAATTCTCAGACTTTCGAAGAAAAAAACATCGGTGCATTCGATAGATGTTTGCAGGGAGCTCGGCTATTCAAAGCCAAGCGTAAGCCGTGCGGTTTCTGTACTGAAAGAGGACGGATATCTGACAGTTGAGGATGACGGAGCACTGATTTTAACGGAAATCGGAAGAAAGACGGCAGAAGATATTTACGAAAAGCATACTGTAATTTCGGAATTTCTGAAAAGTCTCGGTGTTTCGGAAGAAACAGCCTCCGGGGACGCCTGCAAGATTGAGCATATTATAAGCGATGAGACTTTTCTGGCGGTAAAAAAATTTCTCGGTAAAAAATAACCTGTTTAACTGCAATTAAGTTTGATTGTTTTATCCCGCTTTGAGTTTTATAAACTTCTGAAAATATTCACGCAAAAGGACCGGTTTATCCGGTCCTTTTATATATTGAAGTAATTGGGTTACTGCCTGAGTTAATTCCGTGCTTTGTTTACAGTCGCTATTCTTAATTAATTTTAACTTTCAGAATATTTGACGAACATTTTTGCGGAAAAAGTGTGTCCGGCATGAGGCTTTCACCTGACTGAGACTTTTACACGATGAACGGATTTACTCGCTGGGGCGGCAGCTTGCGCATTCAGTAGAGTAGGGTAGGTCAGAGTAGATGGTTTATTCCGTTGTTTACTCAGAGGGCGTGTTTTGCGTGGAGGTTTTCGCCTGACCAGAGCTTTTGCATGGTAAACGGTTCATCCTTGGCCGACCAGAACTCGTCATTTTCGTCCAGCCCTAACGGCAGAAATACGCTGCTGCACAGATAAAGACTTCCGGTAGAAATGTAGTTTTCTCCCATGTTCGGCTGATGTCCGCATACGCCTATTGTCAGCCAGCCTTGTCCGTCAAAATTGTCCGGACTTTTTAGCGTTCGCTCAATTACCTTTGTAAGTGCGTTCCTTACCTGCGCCGGTTTTATATCCTTTTCAAGGCGATGGCTGTACGCCGTCAGAGAAAGCAGGTGAAATGCGCCGAATCTGTATGTCAGCGACCTTCCGACAAGCGGATATGTTCCTTCAGGTGAAATGAAGTTTTCGAGATAAGTCGCAAATCTTGCGCCTCTTTGCCATACCGGCTCGGTCATTTTTTTCCAGCTCGGTTCCTCATCTCCGACCTCTTTTAAAACCTCAATCAGCATAGGCTGTATAACGTAGCTGTTGTAATAGTCAAGGTGAAAATCGTTTCCGTCCGAATACCATCCGTCTCCTTTGTACCACTCCATGTGTTTCAGCAGGGCATAGTCGATACGCATTCTGTCCCAGCTTTCATCGCCGACGTGATGCAAAAACGCCTCTGTCATTGCCGAAAACAGCAGCCAGTTACATATATACGGTTTTCTTGTTCGGGTATTCTTCATCGCTTTTATAAGCCGCTCTTTGGTTTCAATGTCAAGAGGTTCCCATAGCTCATGCGGAGCTCTTAATATTCCCTGTGCCAAAAAAGCCGCGTCCACTATCGGCTGATGACCGTATGAAAAATTCATAAAATCTTTTGAATGTTCGTTTGTCGCAACTTTTATGCATTCCCTTACCGTTTCGGCATACTGTCTGCGCAGTTCTTCTTCCTCACTGCTGAGGGTTTTGCATCCGAGCCACGGAGCCATTCCGACAACCGTGCGTCCGAAAGCTTCGAGATAAGTATAATTCTCTCTGTCTGTTACTCCGTTAGCACATTCAACCGGCATGCTTTCTTTCAGACGGTCTTCTTTTAACGCTGTAAGAACGGGTGTAACGATTTTAAGCATTGTGTCAAGCCAGAATTTTCTCGTTTTATTCATAAGTCCTCCCGATAATTTTGTTTTGAAAACAGGTAACCGAAATTGCAAAAACCGATCTGCGGAAAATATCAAACGGCTGCAAAACTACCGCTTGCCGGTATTGATGCAGCCGTTTTTGTCTACAAACATTTATTTTTGAAAAACCGTAATGGTTTTTTCAGTCTCCGAGATAAGCCTTTCTTACCAGATCACTGCTTGCAAGCTCGCTGCCCGTACCGCTGAGAATTATTTTTCCGGTTTCAAGTACATAAGCTCTGTCGGCTATCGCCAGTGCTTTTTCAGCATTCTGTTCAACAAGCAGTATCGTTGTTCCTGTGCTGTGTAGATGCTTTATCATTTCGAAAACCTGAGTTACCAGTATCGGAGCAAGTCCCATTGAGGGTTCGTCAAGCATCATGAGCTCAGGGTGGCTCATAAGCGCCCTTCCCATTGCCAGCATCTGCTGTTCTCCGCCCGACAGCATTCCTGCCGGTTGGGACTTTCTCTCCTTTAATCTCGGGAAAAGTCCGTAAACCGTTTCGATGTCTTTCTTTATTTCTCCGGGATTTTTGTTTATATATCCGCCCATTACGAGATTATCATAAACCGACAGCTCGGAAAAAACCCTTCTTCCTTCCGGTACCTGCGTCATTCCGAGGCGCACTATTCTGTGCGTCGGCATTCCGACTATGTTCTGTCCGTTGTATATTATCTGTCCGGATTTCGGGTGTATAAGACCCATTATGCTTTGCATGGTGGTTGTTTTGCCGGCGCCGTTGGCTCCTATCAAGGTTACTATCTCGCCTTCGTTTACCTCGAAAGATATTCCTTTCAGTGCCTGTATCACGCCGTAATACACCTGCAAATCCCTTATTTCGAGAAGTGCCACTTTGTCTTACCTCCTAACTGCCGATATACGCTTTTACAACCTGCGGATCGCTTAACGCTTCCTTTACCGTTCCCTGTGCTATGACAGTACCGAAATTAAGTACAGTTATTTCATTGCAGATTTCGGTAACAAATTTAAGGTCATGCTCAATCAGCAGTACCGTTACGCCGAATTTTTCACGGATAATTTCTATTGTTTTACGCAGATCCTCGGTTTCTATCGGGTTCATTCCCGCCGCCGGTTCGTCAAGCAGAAGGAGCTTCGGTTCTGTCGCAAGTGCTCTTGCTATTTCAAGCTTTCTCTGTTTTCCGTAAGGAAGGTTGCAGGAAAGATTGTTTCTTTCTTCGAGAAGACCGAAAATATCAAGCAGCTCCTTTGCTTTTTCTCTCATCCGGCGTTCTGCCGAAAAATGTGCAGGCATTCTGAAAATGCTCTGTATAACCGAACAGCTGTACTCTTTTCTGTTGTGGAGTCCGACCATTACGTTACGAACCACCGTCATATTGTTGAAAAGTCTGATATTCTGAAACGTCCGGGCTATTCCGTTTTTGTTTATCTTCTCCTGGCTCATTCCTTTCAGTTCTTTTCCGTCAAGAAAGAATGTTCCCTCGGTTGGTGTATACACCCCGGTGAGAAGATTGAAAACCGTGGTTTTTCCTGCCCCGTTCGGACCGATAAGTCCGTATATTTCGCCTTTTTTGATTTTAAGGTTTACGTCGCTTACTGCTTTGAGTCCTCCGAAGGAAATTCCGAGTCCTTTCGTTTCAAGTACGTAATCACTCATCTTTTCCTTCCCCCTTTTCTTCGCAGTCCTCGCCGTCTTTTTTCTTTATTCCGACTGTAAGAACTTCATCCATTTCGATTTTCGTCGGAACAACGTCCCATCTTCCGGTGTCGTCAGTTTCCTTTGCCGGATCTTTTTTCGGCTTTGTTATTTTTGCCCACAAAGTCCGCAGATTGTATTTTTCACGGACGTTTTTCAGGGCAGGAGCTTTGTTGTAAATGATTATGCCTATCAGTATCAGCGCGTAGACAAGGTTTTGCAGTACTGCAAGATTTCCGGTGAGAACAGCCATCAGCTTATTGTTGAGATATGTTATGACGGCTGCTGAAATAAGCGTTCCGTTTATATTGCCCATTCCGCCGATAACAACCATAACGAGTATCTCTATTGAATAGTTGTAATCGAAAATTTCAGAGCGAACGGTGGCTTTCGTGTAGCTGTAAAGCACACCTGCAATCCCTGCTAAAGCCGAGGAAATGATAAATACGAGCAGCTTGTATTTTGTAACGTCGATGCCCGTTGCTTTCGCGGCGATTTCGTTGTCTCTTATCGCAGTTATTGCACGTCCGTGTTTGCTTCTGATAAGATTTTGTACGACGGCAAGCGTTGCGAGAACAAGCAGGAAACCGAAAACAAATAGTATGTTTTTATTCATTCGGGGAGTGGCAAGTCCGAGTGCTCCTCCGAAACTTTCGCTGCTTGTGTTAAGAAATACGTTTCTGATGATCTCTCCGAAAGCCAGCGTTACTATTGCAAGGTAGTCGCCCTTGAGACGCAGTGCCGGCAGACCTATAATAAAACCGAAAACTGCCGCACACAAACCGCCGACTATAAGAGAAAGAACGAAAACCAAAAAGTTGCTGTCGGAAACCGAAAGCTTTTCGCAGAGAACAGCCGAAAATTTACCTCCAAGGTAAGCACCGACGCACATAAAGCCGGCATGTCCGAGCGAAAGCTCGCCGAGAAATCCGACAACTACGCTCAGAGAAAGCGCAAGGATCAGTGCTATTGTTATTTCCTCAAGCAGGTAGAGTGTTGAACTCGGGAGAGCGTTTGCGGCTGAGAGAATTCCGGTTATCAGCAGCACAGCGGCAATGACAAGGTAACCGACGTAATATTTCCACTTGATTGAAGAGAGAAGTTTTTTCATACCTTTTCCCTCCTTTTCTTTCCGAGAAGTCCTGTCGGCTTGACCAGAAGCACGACTATGAGAATTGAAAATTCAACCGCGTCGGTATAGGGTGAAAGAGCCGGTACGGAGTTTGAAAAAGTCTCGATTATTCCGAGCATAAGTCCTCCGACCATTGCGCCCGGTATTGATCCTATTCCTCCGATAACCGCCGCTGTGAACGCCTTTATTCCGGGCATTGCCCCGAAGGTAGGAGTTATTGCCGGTGATTTGAGCAGGGTAAAGACGCCGGCAAGGGCGGCAAGAGCCGAACCTATCGCAAACGTGATCATTATTATCGTGTTTACGTTTATTCCCATAAGCTGAGCCGCGCCCTTGTCTTCGGATACAGCTATCATGGCGCGTCCGGTTTTCGAGTATTTGACAAACACGCTGAGCGCTACCATTACCGCTGCCGAGCAGATAAGGGTGATAACGGTAGGAATATCGATAACCAGCGGACCGAGCTGGAGCTTGTTTTCAAAAGTCGCTATTTCAACGAATTTGGTCGCCGAACCGAAAATGATCTGTGCAAAGCTCTGGAGCAGATAACTTACTCCGATAGCCGTTATAAGTACTGCAAGAGGTGAAGAACCGCGAAGCGGTTTGTACGCAAGTTTTTCTATAAGGATTCCGAAAATAACACAGAAAATCACTGCCATTACGATTGCGACAATCGGGTTAACGAAAAGGAAGAGGAATATAGTATAACCTCCGACCATTATTATGTCGCCGTGCGCAAAGTTCAGCATCTTCGCTATTCCGTATACCATTGTATAACCAAGGGCTATCATGGCGTATATGCCGCCAAGACTCAGCCCGTTGATGAGCGTCGAGAAGAATGTTTCCATTTACTGTTTCCTTTTTGTCTACGTTACAGAAATTGCTGACAGGGCATACGCCATGTCAGCAATTTCCTTGATTTCGGGGGATAATCAGGCAGTTGCCTCTTTTACCACGTATTTGATTGCGTTCTTGCTTACCGTTCCGTCATCGTTCCAGGAAATGGTCGACTTTTCGTTTCCTATGCATTCGCCTGTTACTCCGCGGACAGAGAAATCATCTTTCTTGAATACCTCGGAAAGAATGTCGCAGAACTCGGAAGGTGACATTGTAGCTGTTATGGTTTTTCCGTCGGCAACGGCAACCTTGAGAGCTTCATATATCGCATAAACGCAGTCGTATGCCGAAGCTCCGAACTGGTTGATCGGGAATTTGGATTCATCAAATTTTTCGTTATATTTTGCTATCAGCTCAGCGGCGGGTCCTTCAGTTGCCTTTGAGTTGAAGTGAGAGAGGTAAGAAACTTCCTGCTTTATTGTGTTTATATCAAATCCTTCAACCGCTGTGTCTATTCCGTCAAGTCCGTCGCAGCCGAAGAATATTGCATCGCCCTTCATCTTGGAGGTTGCGGCTCTCATGAAAACCGCAGCTTCGCTGGTGTATATCGGGAGGAACACAACGTCACAGTCTTTGAGGCTTTCAACCTGTGAGTCATAGGACGTGGGTTTTCCGGTAAATGAGGTTTCAACCATGCCTGCTTTGAACGATTCGTCTATGCTTTTCTTGAAGTTGTTGGTTATTCCGACAGAATAGTCGTTGTCAGCCTGATAAAGAATACCGATTTTCTTTCCGACGAAGTTACGGTTGAAGTATTCCGCAGAAGCTGTTCCCTGGTTTGAGTCGGTAAAGCACATCTGGAAGCCGTTGGTTCCGTTCGGTATTGCGTCTCCGGTTGCAGAAGGTGTGAGATAAAATACATTATCTTCTTCTGCAAGTGCCTTGAACTCGATTCCGGCACCTGTGGTTACTGTTCCGAGCGAAATCTGCATACCTTTCTGGTACATATCGGAATATGTTGCCGATACCTTTGCGGAGTCCGCTTCGTCGTTTGTATCTATAAGCTCAAACATTATACCGTTGAGTCCGCCTGCCGCGTTTATCTCTTCAATTGCGAGCTTTGCGCAGTTAGAGACAGCCATACCGTAGCTTGCGTAGTCTCCGGTGAGCGGTCCTGATACTCCTATTTTGATTGTCGTGTTGTTTGCCGCATAGTTTTTGTCCGCACATGAGGTAAAAGCGAAAGCGGTTACAAGCATTACCGCCGCCAGTATAACGGACAGAACTCTTGTTGATTTTTTCATACTTAGTCTCCTTTTCCGCAGCAGTCATCCCACTGCAATATAATATCTAATATTATATAATATTTTATCATCCTTTTCAATTAATATTTTTAACAATTTTTCCGGTTGTACTCACACCTTTTTTGTAATTTTCTGTCAATCCGGCTTTCTTCGGAGCCTCATTTCCGCATCTCTTTACAGAAAAGTATTGATTTTTGACGGCATTTGAGTTATAATAATCCCTGATAAGCACCTGCGGTGCAGGCAGTTCCGGTGAAAGGTAAGGATTATGAACGACAGACAGGCCCATATCAGAAATTTTTCTATAATAGCTCATGTTGACCACGGCAAGTCAACTCTTGCCGACCGTCTTCTTGAAGCCACTAAAACAGTCACTTCCCGTGAAATGGAAGATCAGCTTCTCGACAACATGGATCTTGAGAGGGAAAGGGGAATAACCATCAAGGCCAGGGCAGTAAGGATGCTTTACCGGCATACGGACGGCAAGGATTATATCCTTAATCTCATCGACACCCCCGGGCATGTGGACTTTAACTACGAAGTGTCGAGATCTCTTTACGCCTGCGAGGGTGCCGTTCTTGTCGTTGACGCAACTCAGGGTGTTGAGGCTCAGACGCTTGCCAACGCTTACCTTGCCATAGATGCAGGGCTTGAAGTGGTACCGGTCATCAACAAGATAGACCTTCCGTCGGCTGATGCCGCAAGGGTACGAGGTGAAATTGAGGACGTGATTGGAATTCCGGCTGAAGGTTGCCCGGAGGTTTCGGCAAAAACCGGACTCAATATAGACACGGTGCTGTCCGCAGTGGTTGAGCAGATTCCGCCGCCCAAAGGTGACGAAAACGCTCCTCTCCGTGCGCTGATATTCGATTCTTACTACGATTCGTATCTCGGCGTGGTGGTTAATATCAGGGTGTTTGACGGAACTGTCAGAACCGGGGACAAAATCAAAATGATGAGTACCGGAGCCGTGTTTGAGGTGACAGACGTCGGCGCTCTCGAACCGTTCGGACTTTCGTCAACCGGGGTTGTAAAATCAGGTGAGGTCGGTTACCTTACCGCGTCGATAAAAACTCTTTCCGATACGTCGGTGGGTGATACGGTAACTCTTGCGGAAAATCCTGCCTCAGAGGCCCTTCCGGGATTCAAAAAAGTAAGCCCCATGGTTTTCTCCGGAATTTACCCCGAGGACGGAGCGAAATATGAGGATCTGAAAGACGCTCTCACAAAACTGAGGTTAAACGACGCCGCTCTTTCTTACGAGCCGGAGACGTCGCTTGCGCTCGGTTTCGGATTCCGTTGCGGTTTCCTCGGACTTCTTCACATGGAGATAATTCAGGAAAGGCTTGAACGTGAATTCAACCTTGACATAATCACGACTGCCCCGAGCGTTGTATACAAAATTGACAGAAAGGACGGCAGTACGGTATTTATTGACAACCCGTCAAACTATCCCGGAAGCGACGAAATAGAAAAAGCGTACGAACCGATGGTTAAGGCGAGCATCATTACTCCCTGCGAATACGTCGGCGGTATTATGGATCTTTGTCAGGACAGACGCGGAATTTTTCTCGATATGAAGTATCTTGACAAAACAAGGGCGGAACTGCATTACAATCTGCCGCTGAGCGAAATAATTTATGACTTTTTCGATTCGCTGAAAAGCCGCAGTAAGGGATACGCTTCACTTGACTATGAACTTTGCGGTTACAGTGAATCGAAGCTTGTCAAACTTGATTTTCTGCTAAACGGAGAGCCGGTTGATGCTCTTTCGTTTATCGTTCACGAGGAAAAGGCTTACCCCCGTGCCAGAAAAATAGCGGAAAAACTTAAAGAAAATATTCCGAGAGCGCTGTTTGAAATACCGATTCAGGCGGCTATCGGCGGAAAGGTTATCGCAAGGGAAACCGTCAAGGCGATGCGCAAGGATGTTCTTGCCAAATGCTACGGCGGAGACATAACCCGTAAAAAGAAACTCCTTGAAAAGCAGAAGGAAGGAAAGAAGAAGATGCGCCGTCTCGGAAGCGTCGAGGTTACTCCCGAAGCGTTTATGGCGGTTCTCAAATTTGACGACGATTGATGAAGTCTTTCTGTTTGAGATTCAATTCGTATTACAAAAATTCGAGATGACTGACATAATTTTTCTGACAGGAATTTAAATCTTAAAGACACGAGATAGCTGATAATAATTTCCGTGTGGATTTTTAATCCGGAACATTTTGTAAACAGATTAAGCATTCCTCATGCGGATTTTAAAGCCGAAGTCTGAGACAAACTCACCCGTAACCGATGATTTACACGGTTTAACGTCAAAATATCCTGAAACAGAATGTTTCGGCTTGCGTGATGTTAACGTCGAAGCAGGTATTGTCAGATTCAAATTCATAAAACAGCTACACTTAAATAAAATGAAAAACACAGGTATTTATATTCACATACCGTTTTGCCGTTCGAAGTGCTATTATTGTGATTTTTATTCACTTCCGGCCTCAGGATATTCAACAGAAACGGTAGACGGTTACGTAACGGCGCTTGAAAGGCAGATTTTACTTTTATCAGAGAAATACGGCAAAAGAATATCCGCAGACACCGTATTTTTCGGCGGGGGAACACCGACTCTTCTTGAAGCACGTCATTTCGAGAAAATTTTTTCGGCACTCGAAAAGGCTTTCGATCTAACCCATAATGCGGAAATTACTGTTGAAAGCAATCCGTGCACTCTCGACTGCGAAAAACTGACTGCGATGAGAACACTCGGTATAAACAGGCTAAGTATCGGCGTTCAGAGTTTCTGTGACGACGAACTGAAAACAGTCGGGCGTTTGCATAGTGCCAAGCATGCCAATGACGCATTTTTCTGCGCCAGGAAAAGCGGATTTGATAACATCGGTCTTGATCTGATACTCGGACTGCCCGGGCAGACGAGGGAAAGCTTTTTAAGGACGTCGGAGCAGGCGGTTTTACTTGCTCCTGAACATATTTCGGTTTACGGGCTTTCTCTTGAAGAAGGAACGCCGCTTTATAATCACCGTGAAAATTACAGTTTTCCTGATGAAGAAACCTGCGCGGATGTTTTTTCCGACACTGTGCGTTATCTGCGCAAAAACGGATATTCAAGGTATGAAATATCCAACTTTTCAAAGGAAGGGTATCAATGCCGGCACAATCTCCATTACTGGCACGGTGATGAGTATGTCGGTTTCGGGGTTGCGGCGTCTTCGTTTTATAACGGCGTCAGATATACAGCAAAAAAGGATGTCTCCGCATTTATCAGGTGCCGTACTGCCGCCGATTTTGAGGCGCTCTGCGTAACCGAAGAAGTGCTCGGAAAGGAAGAAAGGGCGAGGGAATATATAATGCTTTCTCTGAGGCTCAGCGAAGGTTTTTCCGTAAACAAACTGAAAGAACTCACCCGTAACAGCGATTTCTATCTCAAAAGATGTGAAAAATACATCGAAAACGGACTTCTTGTAAAAAAATCGGGGAGAATATTTTTTTCCGATCACGGCTTTGAGGTTTCTAACAGTATCCTTTCGGAAATACTTTACTGACGGTTTTGTGAGATGTTTCTCAATCGTTCAGACCCGTAGGCTCCGGATTTGATTTATGTAACAAAACACCATGTGTGTTGCGGAGATTCATCAAAACGCTGTAACCCGCATTCCGCATTTCGGCTTTTAAACGGTTTTTACAGTTGGAGAAATCCGGGTGCGCTTAATTAATCTTAATTCAATTTGAAAAGAAGGTAAACGATGGCTGAGCTTAATATTGTGCTGGTGGAACCGGAAATACCGCAGAATACCGGAAACGTAGCGAGAACCTGTGCGGTTACGGGAGCGGCGCTTCATCTTGTAAAACCGATGGGCTTTGAAATCGATGACCGAAAGCTGAAGCGCGCCGGTCTTGATTATTGGGATAAGCTGGATATAACTTACTACGAGAGTCTTTCGGAGTTTCTTGCAAAAACCGAAGGCGAGCAGCTGTACTTTTTTTCAACAAAGGCTGGCAAGGTGCATTCCGAGGTTAACTATCCGGAAAGATGTTTTATAGTCTTTGGTAAGGAAACGGCGGGACTTCCGGCAGAGCTGATAAGAAACAATCCGGAACGTGCGGTCAGAATCCCGATGCGAAGTGAACTGCGCTGTCTTAACCTTTCCAACTCAGTGGCAATAGCGGCGTACGAGGTACTGCGTCAGCACGGTTACCCGGAACTGCACTGAAAAATGAAGTTTGGTTTGAAGCGTTAAACTGACGCCATAAACCAAGCGGTATATTTTTTGCTCCCGATTTTATTGAATTGCGTATACCCTCCGTTTTTTCTCGGGGGCTGACACCGCTATGAAAAATGACTGAAAAGGATCGTTTTAAAGATTGACTTATGGTGTTTTAGATTTTTGTATATTTGAAAATATGGACTTTACCAACTTATAAGAGCTTTGCCGGAAGGCGGCGCTTTTTTATTTGCCGCAATATTCACAGAATATTAGCAGGAAATTGCATTTTTTATTATAATATATTTGTATAATAATGCTGATAGCTAACAAATTGTGCAAGGAGTACCTTCAATGGGAATTATTTCAAAAATTTTCGGAACTTACAGCCAGCGTCAGATCAAGCATATCACAAAGCAGGTCGACCTTATTGAATCGCTTGCCGATAAATACGCCGCCATGTCTGACAGCGAGCTTTCGGATACAACAGGACTTCTTAAAGAACGTCTTGCGGCGGGGGAAACTCTTGACGATATCCTTCCCGACGCTTTTGCCGCTGTCAGAGAAGCCGCTGACAGAGTACTCGGAAAACGTCCGTTCAGAGTCCAGGTAATCGGCGGAATTATTTTGCATCAGGGACGAATTGCCGAGATGAAAACCGGTGAAGGTAAAACTCTTGTCGCCGTGCTTCCGGCTTACCTTAACGCACTTGCGGGTAACGGCGTTCACATCGTTACCGTTAACGAATACCTGGCGAGAGTCGGTCAGGAGGAAATGAGCAGAGTTTACGGCTTTATGGGTCTGACAACAGGACTGGTTCTTCACAGCCAGACCAAAGAGGAAAAGAAACAGGCTTATCTCTGCGATATTACCTACGGTACAAATAACGAATTCGGGTTCGATTATCTGCGTGATAACATGGTAATCTATAAGGACAGAAAGGTTCAGAGAGGCCATGCGTTCGCAATAGTGGACGAGGTCGACTCGATACTTATCGATGAAGCCCGTACACCTCTTATTATTTCCGGTGAAGGTGACGAGTCAACCGACATTTATCAGAAAGCATGTAAATTTGTGAAAACGCTCCGTGAATTCAGAATAAAGGAGCTTGACAGCAAGGTTATTGATCCGGAGGTTGAAGAAAATTACGACTATACCGTGGACGAAAAAGCCCGCAGTACCGTTCTTACCGCTTCCGGTATCAAAAAAGCGGAACAGTATTTCGGACTTGAAAATCTTTCCGATCCTCAGAACTCAACACTTGCGCATCACATAAACCAGGCGATACGTGCAAGGGCGATAATGCACAGGGACGACGATTATATAGTTGACAAAGGAAAAGTAATAATAGTCGACTCTTTTACCGGACGTCTCATGCCGGGAAGAAGATACAGCGACGGTCTGCATCAGGCAATCGAGGCAAAGGAAAACGTAAAAATCCAGAAGGAATCCAAAACCCTCGCCACAATAACATTCCAGAATTATTTCAGACTGTATTCCAAGCTTTCGGGAATGACCGGTACTGCTCTTACCGAGGAAATGGAGTTCAGGGAGATTTATTCGCTTGATGTGGTTGAAATCCCGACGAACAAACCGATGATAAGAATCGATCATGCGGACAGGGTTTACCGTACGGTCGAGGCAAAATACAAGGCAATCTGCCGGCAGATAGAGGAATGCCACAATAACGGTCAGCCGGTGCTGGTTGGTACGGTTTCCGTTGACAAGTCGGAGCTTCTTTCCTCAATGCTCGGCAAAATGGGAATCCCGCACAAGGTTCTGAATGCAAAGCAGCACGCAAGAGAAGCTGAAATCGTAGCCGAAGCGGGAAGACCGGGTGCGGTAACCATTGCTACAAATATGGCGGGAAGAGGTACAGATATTATGCTCGGAGGTAACGCTGAGCATCTCGCCAAAAACGAAATGCGGAAGATGGTTGACGAGGAGACCGGTATGCCGCTTTATACTGATGAGATAATAGGAGCCGCAGTAGGTTCTGCTCAGAATGTTTCCGAAGAAGTTCTGGCGGCAAGAGAGGTTTACCGCTCGCTTTACGAAAAACACAAAAAGATAATCGAGCCCCTTGCGGAGAAAGTGAAGAATGCCGGAGGACTCTTTATCGTCGGTACTGAAAGGCATGAGAGCAGACGTATCGACAACCAGTTAAGAGGTCGTTCGGGCAGACAGGGCGACCCGGGTGCAAGCAGATTTTTCCTGTCTCTTGAAGACGATCTTATGCGTCTTTTCGGAAGCGAAAGGGTAATCGGTATGGTCGACAGACTCGGAATGGGAGATCAGCCGATAGAAGCAGGATTGCTTTCGGGTGCGATCGAGCGTGCTCAGAAGCAGCTTGAGTCCCAGAACTTCCAGCGCAGAAAAAATGTTCTCAGCTACGACGATATAATGAACGAACAGCGTAAGATCATCTACAAACAGCGCGACGAGGTTCTCGACGGCGACGATATGAGCGATAAGATAAGGTCGATGATAGACTCGTATATATCCGAAACTGTTGACAAGTATATGCCCGAAGATGAATCCATGAGACAGCCGGACGAAATGCGCAACAAGTTTTTCGGTTGGCTTTGCGGACAGGATGAATTCAGATATACAGAAAATCAGCTTGCCGATGCAGATGCCGGTCAGATCAAAAAAGATCTTAAAGACAGGGCGGCGAAAATCTATAGCGAAAAGCAGACACTTTTCGGCGATAAGCTGAAAGAAGTTGAAAGAGTCATACTTCTGCGCAGTGTTGACTCAAAATGGATAGAGCATCTTGACGCCATGGACGACCTGAAAGGCAGCATCGGACTTCAGGCGTACGCTCAGAGAAACCCGATTAACGAGTTCCGTATAGCAAGCGCCGATATGTTTGACGAAATGATCGACTCGATAAAGGAAGAGACTGTAAGAAACGTTCTTTCCGCCGTACCGGCTGCCGTTATTGAAAGAAAAGAAGTTGCGAAGATAACCGGCGAAAATTTCACCGATACATCTAAGGCAGAAAAAAGCCGTACGGTGGTTGATAAGCGTGGCGGCGTAGCCAAAAACGCACCTTGTCCGTGCGGAAGCGGTAAAAAGTTCAAGCGTTGCTGCGGAAAAGACCTGTTCAAAGACGACAGAGACTGAACGTAAAGGAGTTTGAACAATGCGGGCGGGTTTTCTGCTTTTAGGCTTTTTGCTTATGTTTTCTTTCCCCGTCGGGAACATTACCGTTTTTCCCCTCGGCGGTTTTCTGCTGATACTTTTTACCGTTCTGCGGCTTGAAAAATATGAAAAGATTTTTTCACCGTCAAAGTACGCACTCGGCTTAGCAATAGCTTTGTCGTCCGGACTTCTGATTTTTCAGATACTTCGTCAGACAGAAATTGTTTCCGCTGAGGGTACTGCCGGAAATCTTTATACGGCACTTCGGCTTTTGGTGGAGCTTGCGGAAATTGCCGTTATGCTGATGATTTACCCCGGAATCAAGGTTATCGCAGTCAATGCCGAGGTAAAGTCTCTTGAAAAACTGACATACGCCGCAATGACGGTTATGTTTGCTTATATAGTTTTTCAGGTATTTGTTACCTGCATCCGGATATTTATGCCGGAGCTTCTGGCAGGATATGAGGTTGTCATTGTTTATCCGTTTGCGCTCGGGTATATCTGGCGGGCATTCAATATCTGGATTGCGTTTACACTTCTCACCAAGGTGTCGGGAGGACGGCAATGAGCGAAAGGAGATTTTTTTTGAAAAAATCAGGTTTTTCCGTAAACAGTTTTATTCTGATTATGGCAGGGATAATTTTCTTTGTCAACCCTATGATTTCACTGCTTGATATTCTTCCCGATTTTATAGGATGTGCGCTTATTATGTTCGCAGCTAACCGGTTAAGAGCACTGACGGGTGAAATGGACGGTGTTTTTTCTGCTTTCAAATACATGCTTATCGTGTCGGTTGCAAGGCTTGCTCTGCTTTTTATAATGCCGGTGACAGACGACGTTATGATGCTGACTCTGACGCTCGTTTTTGCAATCATCGAGTTCGGTGTGGCAATGATGGCATTTCCGGCGCTTTTTGAGGCGCTCTCGACAATAAGTCTAAGACTCGGCAACCGTGTGAATGTGCGGCCTGAGCTTCGACAGGTTTCGATTGCTTTTTTTGCGGCAAGAGGCTTTTCTTCCATCCTGCCGCATATAACCTCAGTTTTTTCCGAAAGTGATGATATTCTTGCCCCACAGCCGGAATTCACGATGGATTACTCGTCGATGCTGATGCTCGCCAATATTCTGATAACACTTATTTTTGCGGCGTTTTTCGTGGTTTTCACCCTGCCGGTAATTTTCAGATTCGCATCCGACAAAGAGCTTTCAGCGATTATAAGTTCTGAAATATCCGAAAGAAAAATATCGGATCCGGAGTTTTTCCTGCGCAGGACTTTTTATATAGCTTTTACAGTTGCGGCATACTGCCATATTTTTCTTACCGACCTTATCGGAGACGGTATTAATTACATTCCCGACTTTATCTTCGGTGCCATGCTTGTCTGGGCTTTGGCTTTACTTACGAAATATGTTAAAAACAACCGGGCAGCCATTGTCTGCGCATCGGTTTATACCGTTCTTGCGGTAGTTAACTTTTTCTTCTACAATGACTTCATGAAGGAAAAGTTTTTCGCATCCTTTGATATTCTCATTTTCAGATTTCCGGGAGAGTATGCAGCAGCTGTGGCGGTTTCGGCTTTAGAGTCGGTTTCGCTTGTCGTAACAGCATTGGTTCTGTACGGTCTTATCGGCAGAATAATTTCCGATTATCTTGACTATGACGTGCCGGAATGCTTTGTCAGAACCAGACAGATCAAAGAAAAGTATATGAGAAACACCCGCATTCTTTTGAAATTTTATACATTACTGCTGATTGTTACCGGCCTGTCGGGAAGTGCTTTCACGGCGCTCCTCCATCTGTTCCCGTACTACTGGATGATTCACTTCGTTTTCAATATAGCCCTGTTTGCGGTTGCGTCTACTCTTTTCCTGAGATTACGCAGCGGCATAATGACAAAATACGAAAGACCTGAGGACGTTGTTTGACAAAATAGACGTATCCTAAGACCAAGGATGTCATTTTATAAGATAAACGAATCTGTAAGAAAAAAGGAAACCGGAAAGCGGCTGACGTAGTCCATGTTTTTGCGACGGCCTTATACAAATGCTGAAAAAAGGAAAAATTATGAGTGGATTTGTTCATTTGCATCTGCACAGTGAATACAGCTTGCTTGACGGCGCATGCAGAATTTCGGAAATTCCGAAAAAAGCCGCTTCAATGGGGCATTCTGCCGTAGCAATTACCGACCACGGTGTTCTTTACGGCGCCGTGAGCTTTTACAAGGCGTGCAAGGCAAACGGAATTAAACCTGTAATCGGCTGTGAGGTGTATGTTTCTACACGCACACGTTTTGACAGGGTTTTTGCAAGCGATTCATCGCCGCATCACCTTACACTTCTGTGTAAAAACGAAATCGGTTATAAAAATCTGATAAAAATGGTTTCTCTTTCCTTTACCGAAGGCTTTTACATTAAGCCGAGGGTAGATACAGAGCTTTTAAGAGAGTGCTCGGAGGGGCTTATTGCGCTTTCGGGTTGTATTCAGGGTAAAATACCGTCACTGATTCTGCAGGGGCTTTCCGGAAAAGCGCTTGAAGAAGCGTTATCCATGCAGGAAATATTCGGAAAAGGGAATTTTTATCTGGAACTTCAGAAGCACGGCATAGAGCAGGATGAAAGACTTTGCGCCGTGCTTAAAAACATTTCCGAGAGAACCGGAATTCCGATGGTTGCGACAAACGATGTTCATTATCTCAGTAAAAGCGACAGTGAGACTCACGCTGTAATGATGTGCATACAGACCAATACTAAAATAACCGACGGTCATCATATAGGTCTTCCAAACGACGAGTTTTACTACAAAAGCACTGAGGAAATGGAAAAGCTTTTCCGTGACTTTCCCGGTGCCGTGGAAAACACCGTGAAAATAGCCGATAAATGCAATTTTGATTTTACTTTCGGGGAGTACCATCTGCCCGCTTTTTTACCTGAAAACGGCAGAAAGCCATCTGCTTACCTTTCGGAACTGGCAATTCAGGGACTTGACAGGAGAGTGGCTGAAAAAGCAGTGGTTTTTTCTGATAAACACACCCGCGAAGATTATTTAAGACGGATGAATTATGAACTTGAAATAATCGACCGCATGGGCTATTCGGAATATTACCTGATAGTCTGGGACTTTGTGCGTTTCGCAAAAAGCAGAAATATTCCGGTAGGTCCGGGAAGAGGTTCGGGCGCCGGAAGTATAGTTGCTTATTTTCTCGGAATAACAGATGTAGATCCTATTGTTTACGGGCTGATTTTCGAGCGTTTTTTAAATCCCGAGCGGGTGAGTATGCCGGACTTCGATATAGATTTCTGCTTCATCCGCCGTGAAGAAGTTATCAGATACGTAACTTCAAAATACGGTGCCGACAGGGTAAGCCAGATAGTGACATTCGGGACAATGGCGGCAAAGGCTGCAATAAGGGATGTAACCAGAGCTATGGGACTGCCGTATGCCGACGGCGATGCCATTGTAAAGGCAATGCCGAAAAAGTTCGGGGTAACGCTTTCAGATGCTGAAAAGTCAAAAGATTTCCTTGAACTTATGGAGGCTTCTCCTGAAATTTCAAGAATAGTCCGCACGGCAAAACAGCTTGAAGGTATGCCGAGGCATTCTTCAACTCATGCCGCCGGAGTAGTCATTGCCGACAAAGAGCTTTATGAATATGTGCCGCTTGCGCTCAGCGGCGAAACAAGAGTAACTCAGTACGATATGGATACTCTTGCGGAGCTGGGACTTCTGAAATTCGACTTTCTCGGTTTAAGGACACTGACTGTTATAAGCGACGCTGAAAAGCTGATAAAAAGAGTAAACAAAGATTTTTCGGTTGAAAATATTCCGCTTGACGACGCAAAAACTTTTGATATGCTTAAAAAAGGTCAGACCTGCGGAGTGTTTCAGCTTGAATCTGCCGGTATGAAACAGCTGCTTACCGAGCTCCGTCCGGAAAGTATCCCTGACATCATGATAGCCTTGTCAATGTATCGTCCGGGTCCTATGGAAGCAATACCGCAAATGCTGAAAAACCGTGCTGCGGGTAACGTCAGTTACGATTTGCCGGAGCTTGCGGAGATTCTTGACGACACTTACGGGTGCGTTGTTTATCAGGAACAGGTAATGCAGATATTCCGTAAGCTTGCCGGTTATTCCTACGGTAAAGCGGATACGGTAAGAAAAGCCATATCCAAGAAAAAGTCGGAGATTATCCGGATGCAGAGAGAGGAATTTCTTGAGGGTTGCAGAAAAAATTCTATGCCCGAGGAAAAATGCAGCGAGCTTTTTGACAAGCTTTGCGCATTTGCGGGTTACGCCTTCAACAAAAGTCATGCGGCGGCTTATTCTCTTATTGCATATAGAACGGCGTTTCTTAAAGCCAATTATCCGGCTATGTTTCTTGCCGCTCTTATGACAAGTGAACTGTCAAACCGCAGTAAACTTTCGGAATATATAACGGAGGCTAAACGCCTCGGTATAAAAATGCTTCCCCCATCGGTCAATTCCAGTGAAAACGACTTTATTTGCGACGGCGGAAATATCCGTTACGGTTTATCGGCGCTGAAAAATATAGGCAGAAGTTTTGTTGACAGGTTGGTTGAGGAGAGAAACAGGGGAGGAAATTTTGTTTCTTTTACCGACTTCTGTGAAAGAATGTCGGGCAGAGACCTTACAAAAAAACAGGCGGAAACGCTTATCTGCGCCGGCGCATTCGATTCGCTCGGAATATTCAGAAGTCAGCTTATGGAAAAGTATGACGATATTCTTCTGCGGATATCGGAAAAAAACAGAAGCGGAGTTACCGGTCAGATGAGCCTTTTTTCAGCAGAAGAAAACAGGGAAAACGAGCTTGGTGATTACCCGGATATTCCGGAATTCGGTTTGCGGGTGCTGTTGAATCTCGAATATGAAGCCTCGGGAATGTATTTTTCCGGTCACCTTACCGATGAATTTTCCGAAAATGCCAAAGACTGCGGAGCAGTACCGATAGCCCTGATTTTGACGTCTTTCGATCCTGAAAGCCCGAGCGGCGAGTTTTCCGACGGTGACTACGTTTGTGTTGCCGGAATTATACGAGATGTAACTGTCAAAACCCCTGACTCAGGTAAAAAAATCGCATTCGCCGATTTACAGGATTCCGGCGGAGAAATTGAGCTGATATTTTTTACCTCCGCATACAACGAGTTTTCTCCGTTTATCGTGAAAGATAACGTCATTGCCGTGTACGGCAAGATAACGGTAAGGGAAGAAGAGGGTGAGGTAAAGCTTATTGCTTACAAAGTCGCGCCTCTCCGTCCCAACGGTAAGTATGTGCATGCTCCATCGCCCTTTGGCGCATTCCGTAAAACTGATAAAAAATATCCGTCAAGTGCCGCAAAAGCGTCAGACAGCATAACGAGTGACGGTAAAACCGTACAGCTAAGCGGTCAAAAGCAGAGCATCGACCGCGGTTCTGCTGTGTCACAAAATCAATTACAGCATAAAGTGACCGTGAATGCCTCTGCCGGAAACCTAAAAAACAGTGTCGAGCCCGAAAACTCAAAGTCGGACAAAAAACTTTATATACGCATAAAAAGCACCGAGGACAGCTGTACGGAAAAGGTAATAAACCTGATAACAAGGTTTCCGGGTAACACCGAAGTCGTTTTTTTCGATGCTCAGAAAAATAAATATATGAAATTCCGTAGGTGCGGTGTTTCTCTTAAAGACGATCTTTTGAAAAAAATTGCCGAAGAGGTCGGAGAAAATAACGTGATAGTAAAATAAAAAGGCATGCGGCTTTTTTGCCGCAATGCCTTAGTTGTTTAAAAATAATCGGAAACATAGGGAGTCTGCTGTTCAATAGAGTCCTCAAGCATATCGATTGTGCTTTCATCCGTTTGCAAACGTCCTATTTTTGCAAGATAATCGGGTCTTTTATAACCCATCAGCATAGTTGTCATCGTCTGAATACTCACGGTATCAGAACACAGCTCGTCTGTTTTTTCGGCAGTACCGTTTCCGTCTCTGTCTATATGCAGTATAAACGAACCGCAGTTGCACTGCATGATGGGATCGGTGAGGCTGAATTTCCACTCCCGGTTTACGGTGTCAGGCTTAAATGGATAGTTTTTGATAAAATTCTGAAAATCAACTATCCGTCCCATATAGTACGGGGAGATTGTTTCGGTGATTTCGGCGTCTTCCAGCAGAAAAGCCAGCGGTTCATCGGTAAATGTGTTTCCTTCTACATGATTTATCATTGAAAAATGGGCGGACACAAAGTTCCAAAGTCCGGTTCTCGCTTCCTCGTTGTTGAAAATCATGTCCTTGATATGGAAAACCTCGTTTGAGATCATATAGATGACGTAACCGTCAGGTTTGCCTGACTCGTTATAGTATATAGCCGCCATTATATCGTCCGGATCCCAGAGCCGGTATTCGTTCCGGGCAAGCTCGTCACGGATCACCGCTCCGTGAGTGTGTCTGGCAAAATCGTTATATGTCTGCCGTATTTCTTTGCTCTCGGCTTTTACCCTTCGTACGTAACCCGACACTTGTTTGCTCTGCGGTAACTGGTAGTCTTTGATGTTGTAGGAGATTTTGTCCGAAATTATTTCCCAGCCCTTTCTTCTGTAATAGGGGATCGAATAAGGGTAAAGATAGCATATGTACTGACCGTTTTCTTTCATTTCAAGAAGAGCTTTTTCAAGCAGTTTATGCATCAGCCCTCTGTTCGAATATTCCGGATAGGTTCCGACACCTGTAAGCCCCGCCATTTTGTATTCACGTC
>CALXUV010000016.1 GCA_944391815.1 uncultured Clostridia bacterium
AATTCTTTCTGTTTTCCGTACAGATGGTTACAAAATATGCACCGGGAGAACTATAATCATAATTCTTGAGCCGTATATCTTTTCTTTTCGGCAATTCTTTTTCATTATCCATTTGCATCACCTACACCATTATAACACAAATC
Source organism: uncultured Clostridia bacterium (assembly GCA_944391815.1). Taxonomy (GTDB): domain Bacteria; phylum Bacillota; class Clostridia; order Oscillospirales; family CAG-272; genus SIG673. The sequence continues at coordinate 144 of CALXUV010000016.1, forward strand.
GGCAGAGAACTTGTTTTCTCTGCCGATTTTTTGTGTCTGCCAATTCTCCGCTAAAAATGCAGAGAGAACAGGCTGTTTTTAATTATGAAATTAATTTAAAAGCCGAATAAACTTTAACTTCCGTTAACCGAAAATATCTCTTGACGCATAACATCTTTCTTAATAAAAATTGACACTTAGATATTTTCATTAAGGAAATTCTGTAAAAACCGCTCAGTTCTGTGCTGCTGCGTAAGCGTTTTCTATTGCCGTCATTATCTGCTGTTTCTGCTCAGCGCTGAAATTCATGAAGAACAGCGACGGGAACTTTACATAAACCGGTTCCGCTATTACCTTTGTTCCTGCGGCAGCCGCCATATCACAGATTTCTTTTCCTGTTGTCGGTGCACAGTCGAAAACGAACATAACGTTCTGAGCTCTTGACTTGGAAAGGTCACTTACGAAATTCTTGAGTTCACTCGAAAGCTCCTTGCCTGTTTTTATGAAAGCAACAAGAAGTTTTTCATTTTCGCAGGGATAAGCGGGCGGAATTTTATCGTATTTCGAATTTTCGTATTTTGCGCTTATTTCATTACAAAGAGCAGAAAGCTTTTTGTTATCAGGATAGTGAAGTATTCTCAGTCTTATTGCCATTTTTTTCTCCCCCGTATTCTTTTTTTTCATTTTAACACATTTTATTCGAATAATAAATATCTTTTACGTTATTTTATAATTTTCGTATATCTGCACAAATAGCAGTATAATTTATGTCTATTCTGACAATCACTTAACCACTATGTTAACTATTTTTCCGGGTATATAAATTTCTTTGACAACGGTCTTTCCGGTGAAATTTCCGGCAAGCTTTTCATCGGCGAAAACTTTCTTGAATACCGAATCTTTTTCTTCATCGGGAGCAACGCACACCGTACCTCTGACCTTGCCGTTTACCTGAACTGCTATTTCCACAGTACTGTCAACTGTTTTGCTTTCGTCGTATTTCGGCCACGGTGCCAGTGCTATCATTTCCTTTTCTCCGGATTTTTCCCAGAGTTCCTCACAAAGATGCGGCGCAAACGGACTGAGAAGTCTGAGATACACCGAATACTGCTCCTTGCTTATTTCTCCGTAATCTTCTATTTCATTGAGCAAAGTCATAAGCTGAGCGATCGCAGTATTGAATTTAAGCTCCTCCATATCCGAGCTTACCTTTTTAACCGCCTTATGGAAATGACTGTCAAGCTTATCTTTGCAGTCATCCTTCACAAGTCCGGGAAGGTCTGCTACTCTTTCAAGGAATCTCTTGCAACCCCTGACGCTGCTTTCAGACCACGGCGCCGCAGAAGCATAGTCTCCCATAAACAGTATATACACACGCAGAACGTCCGCTCCGTACTTTTCAACGGTCTCGTTCGGGTCAACCACGTTGCCCTTCGATTTACTCATTTTTTCGCCGTCCGGACCGAGAATCAGTCCCTGAGCAGTTCTTTTGGCATACGGCTCGTCGGTGGGAACAAGTCCGAGGTCATAAAGGAATTTATGCCAGAATCTGGAATAGATCATGTGTCTTGTCACGTGTTCCATTCCGCCGTTGTACCAATCGACAGGAAGCCAGTAGTTCAGCTTTTCCGGAGAGGCAAACATCTTATCGTTTTTCGGATCCACATATCTGAGGTAATACCAGGACGAACCTGCCCACTGAGGCATTGTATCTGTTTCCCTTTTTGCAGGGCCGCCGCATTTCGGACACTTGCAGGTTACGAACTCCTCTATTTTGGCAAGCGGACTTTCTCCTCCCTCTCCGGGCTGGAAATTACTTACCTCAGGCAAGCGGAGCGGAAGCTCCTCGTAAGGCACAGGCACCATTCCGCATTTTCCGCAGTGTACTATCGGTATCGGCTCGCCCCAGTAACGCTGACGGTTGAACGCCCAGTCCTTCATTTTGTACTGAACGCCTGCCTCACCGATTCCCTTTGAGGCAAGATATTCCGTCATCTTCTTTATCGCTACGGATTTTTCTTTTATTCCGTCAAGGAAACCGGAATTTATCATTTCGCCGCTCTCGGTGTATGCTTCCTTGCTTATATCTCCGCCTTTGATTACCTGCTTTATGTTTATTCCGAATTTGTGCGCAAAGTCATAGTCACGTTCGTCGTGTGCCGGAACAGCCATAATCGCTCCGGTGCCGTAGCCCATCATTACGTAATCGGAAATATATATCGGTATCTCTTCTCCCGAAACCGGATTTATAGCCGTAAAGCCTTCGATTTTAACACCCGTTTTGTCTTTTACAAGCTGCGTTCTTTCAAATTCCGTTTTCTTTGAGCATTCTTCACGGTATTTGGAAATGAGGTCAAAATTCTTTATTTTATCGGCATATTTGTCTATCATGGGATGTTCCGGAGCCATTACCATAAATGTAACCCCGAACAGCGTATCCGGTCTTGTCGTGTAAATTCTTAACTTTTCACCGCATTCCTTTATCTCAAAGTCGACAAAGGCTCCGGTTGACTTACCTATCCAGTTGACCTGCTGCATTTTTATGTTGGGAAGATAGTCTACCTCATCAAGACCGCTAAGCAGTCTGTCGGCATACTTTGTTATTCTCAGATACCATACGTCCTTTGACTTCTGAACGATATCGCTTTTGCATATATCACACTTACCGCCCTGTGAATCCTCGTTTGAAAGCACTACCTTACAGCTCGGGCAGTAGTTTACCAGTGCCGTGTCCCTGAAAACAAGTCCTTTCTCAAACATTTTCAGGAATATCCACTGAGTCCATTTATAATAGTTTTCGTCGGTCGTGTCAATTACCCTTGACCAGTCAAAGGAAAATCCGACTTTTTTGAGCTGTTCACTGAAATGTTCTATATTTTTGTCGGTGACCTGTCTTGGATGCGTACCGGTTTTTATTGCATAGTTTTCAGTCGGAAGTCCGAATGCATCAAATCCTATCGGGAAAAGGACGTTATAGCCCTGCATTCTTCTTTTCCGGCTTATTACTTCAAGACCGGAGTACGCTTTTATATGTCCGACATGCATTCCCGCACCGGACGGATAGGGAAACTCTATAAGTCCGTAGAATTTCGGCTTTTCAAAATCGTCTTTTGCCTCAAAAACCTTTGACTCCTGCCATTTTTTCTGCCACTTGGACTCGATTTCAGAAAAATCGTATTTCATTATGTTATCCTCCATACCGCAAAATGCGGTCAAAATATACTGTTCCTGTTCTTTTTCAGCCGGTTGTCGCCACAGAAGAAATTAATTATCTTTACCGTAGCTTTTTGCATCGGGTACTTTCAAACCCGTACGCAAACGGAAAACCCGAAAAAAACAAACTTCTCACGGCATAAATTACAGAAAATCGTCCATTCAAACCGTTCTGTGTAAATATCCGACACGATTGCATGGCGTTTTTCAAAAACACTAAGCTGTTACGCTTAAAATTGCCGCTTCGGAAATTTTATATGAAAACCCGCGAAAATCACGCTACTTTTTATTTTATCATATAATTATGAACAAGTTGTTAAACCAAACCTTCTGTCCGGAACTTTTAGTTAGTTTTTTCTGCATATACTGAAATAGTGTCGCTATATTTACATTTAATTTACAAAATCGGGTTACCTATGTTACCTTAATATATTATAATACTGTTAATAGTTTATTACCAATATTTTTTACAAGGAGGACTGTATGGCTGTTTTGAAGAAAATTGCAGACTTTTTCAACTATTTACTCGGTTATGCAGTCAGGTTTCTTGCGGTAATTGCCGTGCTTCTTATTTACAGACCGAAAACGGTTTACGTAAATAAAAAAGTACAGGGCAAAAAGATAAAAAGACCGACCGTCATCGTTTCAAACCATATCTACTTTATTGACGGAGCGGTCATTGGCACCGTGTTCAGACACAACCGGATTTATACAATTGCCGCAAAGGAGCTCTACCGTAAAAAAATCCTTTCCTGGCTTCTTAACAGAACCAGATGTATTCCGATAGACCGTTCTGTTCATTCCGCAAGCTGGCTTGAAAAGTCGGTGAACGTTCTTAAAAAAGGATACTCTCTCGCTGTCTTCCCGGAGGGCATTTCTTCCCACAACGGAGTGATGCGTAAATTCAGACCCGGATATCTGAAAATTGCTCTTGAATCAGGAGCTGATATACTTCTCGTTTGTCAGGACGGGCTTTACAAACCGTTCGGACCCAGACAGTGGATGCTTGTCGATACGCCATTCAGTGTACAGGTGCCGGAAGGCGGAGTTACTCCGGAATATTTACAGGCGCTCAACGAGAAAATTTATGCAAGAATGCAGCTTCTCCAGCAAAAGCTGAAATCGGTGCGCTATGGAGAATCTGACGATGAAAGTCAGGCTCCGTCAGCAAAGTAACCATTATACAAGTATACGGATTTCGGTTCATTCAATATAAACATTGAATTCTGCCATTTTAAATCCTATTGTTTTCGTCACGTTTATGCGGTTGTCCCGCACTGTTTGCCACTGTTGCGCTTTTTCAAGATTGAATTTTTTTTACGATGCGCTGTTTTTCACGATTGTGTTATTTTTTTACGATTGCGCTTTTTTTACTTTGAGTTATCATCATTACGTTGTTTTTTACGATTGAGCTTTTTTTCACTATTGAGTTATCAAGATTGCTTTGTTTTTTGCGATTGTACTTTTTTCACTATTGAGTTATCTCATTACGTTGTTTTCCGTCGTTACTTATACCGGTATCGTTGCTACTCATTCATTTTTTCATGTGCCGAAGTTTTTCCTTAATATCCTGAAAAAGGAGGGATTACCTTGAACAGATTTTATTTTTTCCTTGGAATTTTGTTTTCAGTTTTATGCGTTTGCGGTCTTGTCGTCTCGGTAATTTTGAAAAGCACTGCTTCAACGGGATTTACAGTTGTATGTGCGGTACTGGCAATAGGTTTTATAAGAGAAAGCAAAAAATAAAAATCAAATTAACCGACAGCTGCAGGCGTTTTAAGAACCTGCCGTATTATTTTTTTACCTGCCGTATTGTTTTGACACACCGTATTATTTTTTTGACATGCCCTATTATTTTTGACATGCCCTATTTTTTTGACACGCCATATTATTTTTGACAAAGTAGTATTATTTTTGACACACCATATTATTTTTGACAATGACTTATTATTGTTGACACTCGCAAAATCTGAAACCAAGCTCAAAATTATCGATAGATCAACCGACTTAAGGCGTACTGTTTACCATGAAAAAAGCAGTATAAAATACAATAAACTATCATTTGACATGGAATTTCCCGAAATTTACGGGGCTTAAAATACCGTAAAGGAGAAAAAATGAAATATCAGGATATAAATGCCAGAACAATAGATTCGTGGTGTCTTGAAGGCTGGGAATGGGGAAAGCCTATTTCGCACGAACAGTATTTAAAAGCTCTGAACGGACATTTTGAAGTATATCTTACTCCCACAAAACCGGTTCCCTTGAAATGGTTCGGAGAACTCAAAGGCAGAAAAGTTCTCGGTCTGGCGAGCGGCGGAGGACAGCAATTACCGGTATTTTCCGCTTTCGGAGCATTTTGCACCCTGCTCGACTATTCCGAAGTTCAGTGTAAAACAGAAAAGTCTGTTGCCGAAAGAGAAAATTACGAGATTAACATCATCCGCGGTGATATGACTGAAAGATTTCCTTTTGAAAATGAAAGTTTTGATATAATATTTCACCCTGTTTCAAACTGCTACGTAAAAGAAACAGATCCTGTTTTCAAAGAATGCTTCCGGGTTTTAAAAAAGGGCGGCATTCTGCTTTCAGGACTTGACAACGGAATGAATTTCATCTTTGACGAGTCCGAATCCACGGTAAAATACAGTCTTCCCTTTGATCCTCTGAAAGACAAAACTCTTTACCGTGAAATGATCGAAAAAAACGAGGGAGTACAGTTTTCACACACCCTTGAGGATCAGATCGGCGGTCAGCTGAGAGCCGGTTTTATTCTTACCGACCTTTATGAGGACACAAACGGCACCGGAAATCTCCATAATCACGGTATTCCTTCTTTTATAGCTACCCGTTCGATAAAACCCTGAAAACGGATTTCTCCCGTTTTCCCACTTATTCCGTATTAGCCGCATACTTTTGAGGATAAGACCGGATCTCATGCCGGTTTCCGGAATATTTTTTCTATATTAAGTTATTGAAAAAATTCCTTCAGTCAGTTCATTAACTCAGAGAATTTATTCGCCTTTTAAAGCCATGAAAACTATTGTAAAAAATTACGGTTTTTCAAAGCTGATAAAGGTTTTTGATTTTGTGCCACTTCGTTAGCTTTACCGCTTATCCGCCAACCGAAAACCACGGAACTGACAGATATTTTATGACAACTTTACAGCCGACCGCTTAACCCAAAATCCAAATTTTCAGATTACAAAGTTACAAACTGATCTTTCTATTAATATTTTACTATACATTTTTAACCTGAATAAAAGCTATCCGGTTTAAAGCGGATAGCTTTTGTTTTAAATTAAAGGTAAATTTCTCTTTCGACGAAACCCGTAACCCGATATTTTCCAGATCGCGTTCAAAGCTGATTGTTTTTCAGCTTTCAAAACCGGTAACACGTGTTTTTTCAGAAATTCAAAATTTCCGGAATAAACATGAGTTATTCAGTCCCAGCCGAAGTTGTATTTTTATCTTCCCTACGTTTTTCCGACTTCAGTTTCATAACCGCCTTGTAGACAAATACCGCTGTCAAAAAAGTAATGCAAAGATATGGAAATATATTTCCGACATAACTGTAAAGTGTGCGGTCTCCTCTTGCTGTTATATCAGCTGCGGCATATCCGGTTTCAAGCGCCGGAATTGTGGTTATTTTGTTTCCGCACGGATCGATTATCGAAGAAATTCCGGTATTTGCCGCACGCAGAACATACCTTCCCGTCTCGATGGCTCTTAAACGTGCGTGATTACAATGCTGTGTAAGCGCCGCACTGTCGGAAAACCATGAATCGTTTGTGGAAATCATCAGAATCTCCGCCCCGTCTCTTACTGCGTCAAGAGCCAACGTTTCATATATGGAGTCAAAGCATATCAGACTTGCTGATTTTATTCCGTCAAATTCAAAAACATTACTGTCAGTACCCGGGGTCAGATCATCGGAAAGCATGCTAAGCGAATCGAGCATCGGAAGCAGGGTAAACACAATTTCACGCATCGGAACATATTCTCCGAAAGGTACCAGGTGACGCTTGCAGTAAATATTATCTGAAATACTTCCATCCGGAGAAAACATAAACATTGCGTTATATTCCCGGCTTATTCCTTCGCTGTCTCTCTGAAGGTCGAATGCCCCTACAAACATATATATGCCGAGTTCCTCGGCGAGTGAAGAAAGCCTGTCAACAGCTTGGGGATAATAACGTATTTTTATCGGTATCGCCGTTTCCGGCCAGACTACAATTTCCGCTCCGGTCTCCTCCACACACTTAAGTGTAAGCTCCTCATACCTTTGGAGGCACAGTTCCACCGAACCCGATCCCCATTTTTCATTTGAAGATATATTTCCCTGAATTACCGCCGCTTTCAGTTGAGTGTCTTCTGTTTCGTTTTCAATTACCGCCATCCTTACCGTGCCGTAAATTAAATTCAGAGAAAAAACACAAAGCGCCGCGACGGCAAATAACGCTGTTTTTTTGTTTTTCAAGGCTTCGAATATCTTTAAAGACTCATTCTTGAACGCTGACTTAAGTTTCAGTCCGGCTTTATCGTCAGCACCGACACCGTTATTTAATTCGGTATTTGTTCTGTTTTCGGAATTTAACTCATTATCATTTCTCCCGCCCGGACTTGACTCAGAATGAAAGCCGATTTCAAAATCTATCTCATTGTCAATCCCGTTACCGGAAACTGATGATGTGTGCGCCCTGATTTCAGAATTTTTCTCGCTATCCGCACTGGTATCAGAATTTGTACCGATTGTCTGACCTGTGCTATCCGTCGCCGGATTTTCATTAAAATTCCGGGTGAGGTTTATTTTATTCATTGCATATATAGCTGCACACGCTATCAGTACATTTATAAACACAATGAGTCCGCTCGTAAACAGGCTTCCGAAAAGAGACGCATTCTGCAAAAGTGCAGGAGATTCCGCCTGAGTGAGCGCAAGACGTGCCCACGGTACACCTCTCCAGAACAGCGTTTGCTGCCATTCAAATACCACCCACAGCAGCATAAAAACAAGTCCGCTTTTCAGCGGTTTTGTTACACTTGGACGGGCTAAGTAAAAAAACAGCGTCACAAATCCAAACTCAAATGCCTGTAAAGCGGAAAGCCCGAACCAGCAAAACAGCAGCAGAGCCGCCGCCTGAGCCTTTCCGATTCCCGCAAACTCCATCGGATAGACCGCCATAAACCACATAAATACGGTTCCGAAATACCCGAGCCCGAAAACAAAACCTTGCAGGTATGCCACTCTCTTCTTTTTTATACGCATGTCTGCAAGTATAAGCAATATGATTACCACCGCCAGGCTTACATATGAAAGAATGTAAAGCTTTCTGAATACATACGGCAGTGCGGTAATTATTCCCATCAAAAACAGTTTCAGTAACATTTTCGCACCCTCAGCCAGATTATACATTCATTATATCACTGCTTTCCTGCCATTTAAACATTTTTTTATGAATTTTGCCGTTGACGGTCATAAATATTTTATTTACAAAAATTTTATCAAATAACCAAGGTTATATGATAAAATACACCTATGTAAAAGCAAAGGAGGTAATTAGTTGAAGAAAATAAATAATTTGTTTTCGGTTTCAGTATCAAAATTCAAAGGATTTTTCGGAAGATATACAGCCCTTTGTTGTCTGATTACGGCATTTCTTCTGGAAATTTACATAGAATCTTTCGCACGGCTTTCTGTAATTGATTGCTTTATTTTCATGTTCAAACGCCCGGTTGTGTTCCTGATGAATGTGCTTATCATCGCCGTTTTACTGTTTCTTTGTCTTTTTGTGAAGAAAAGTTTTGCTCTGTACGCAACTTTTTCTATCGTCTGGATAGCTATCGGTACTACAAACGGCATAGTTCTTCTGAACAGACCTTTTCCCTTTACGCTTTCAGACTTTCTTATTTTGCCTTCGGTTATAGGAATTATAACCGTTTACCTTAAAGTCTGGCAAATAATAATAATTGCTCTTGCGATTGTTGCGGCAATCGTAGGTCTTGTTTTTTTGTGGAAAAAATGCGACAAACGTCCTTTGAGTCTTAAAAGAGACATCCCGAAATTTATCTCAGCAGCTGTTTTACTGGCGACTTTGATCCCGGTTTCTTTCCTCAGCGGTTGGATTTCAAAAGATTATTCCGATATGAAAACAGCTTTTAACAATTACGGTTTTCCTTACAGTTTTTCAACTACTGTTTTCCTTAGAGGTGTACAGAAACCGACCGGTTATGACAAGCCTGATATCGACGATTTGCTTGAACAGCTTAAAACGAAAAGAAGCGAAAACGAAAAAGAAGAAATTCACCCGAACATTATCTACGTTCAGCTTGAATCATTTTTCGATGTAAATTATCTGAAAGATGTTACCTTCTCCGAAAACCCATGCCCGAATTTCACTGCGCTGAAAAAAGATTACCCGAGCGGATTTCTGTCTGTTCCACACATCGGCGGAGGAACGGCGAATACCGAATTTGAAGTTCTTACGGGTATGAATATTGAGCATTTTTCAGCGGGAGAATATCCTTACATTATCTCTCTTGAAAATACCTTCTGCGAATCTATCGCTTCGGTCCTGAAAACAAGAGGTTATTCTACTTCTGCCATGCATAACAACACCGGGACTTTTTACAGCCGTCATCTTGTCTATCCGAATCTTTCCTTTGACAAATTCATTCCGATTGAATTTATGTACAACGTGGAAGTAACTTCCGTGGGTTGGGCTAAGGACAAAATAATGCTGCCGGAGATTGATCAGTGTCTTACATCAACCCCGGGAAGAGATTTTGTATTTACTGTTTCCGTTCAGCCCCACGGTGTATATCCGAATTATCCTACAGGCGGCTCTTTGTCTGTTGAAGGCGTCGAGGACGAAGAGCTACATAATATGTACAGTTATTACATAAATCAGATCTACGAGACCGATGCTTTCATAGGAGAGCTTGTAAGCAAATATTCCGAATCCGAAGAACCCACCGTCATAGTTTTTTACGGTGACCACCTGCCGGATCTTCAACTGACTGAAGACGATCTATCTAAGGGAAATCTTTATCAGACGGAATATGTAATATGGAGTAACTTCGAACTTTCTTCCGATAAGGATTCTCCTGATCTTGAAGCGTACCAGCTGTCAGCTTATTTACTGAAACTTTTGGGAATAGATGACGGACTTGCTTTCGGAATACATAATTATTTCTCCGATAAAAATAACTATGATTATCTGATGAACCTTGCGGAATACGATGCCCTTTTCGGTGAAAGATACTATTATTCAACCCGTCCGGACTACCGCAGTTCAGACATGATATTCGGCAACAGCGAAATCTCTGTTTACCGTGCGGAAATTTCCGACTCAAAGTTAAAGGTGACCGGAAAAGGGTTTAACAGATATTCAGTCGTTTATGTAAACAACAAAAAATACGATACTGTTTACATCTCGGAAACCGAGCTTTGGATTGAAAATTTCAAAGAAAGAGCAGACAAAATATACTATGTGAGTGTAAATCAGGAATCAGAGCACGGTTACGCTTTTTATACATCAAATAACGTTACTGCTGACTCCTCACCTTAAATTTTACTGCTTTTCTGTACGATTTTTCTTATAAACATATTTCCGTAAACTTAAAATTTCCGACAGTCGGAAATAATTATTTTTACAAATTTAAACTTAAAAACCGCCTTGCTACGAAGTGAACCTCAAAAATCTGTCTTTGGGGTACCATCAGTGCAGGCGGTTTTTATTGATTGTATAAATTTTTGAAAGTGAATGAAATCTGTAAAATTTTGTCCGGAGATCAGGTTTCAAACCATTTGAAAATATCAGAATCCGAGCTCTTCGGCTACAAGTATAACCTTTATTCTGCCTTTTTGCCTTTGCTGAGCGCATACCAGATAATCACAGCATATACGTCCTTCACTGTGACATCCGGCTGTCATCTCACTTTCTACTCCGTTACGGCATGACATACATTCGCCGGTCTCACCGCAATATCCCGTGATTTTCAGTCTTTTTGCATTTGCGGGTGCTGCCATCCGCTTAACTCTCTTTATTGCTTCATCGAGATCCGAGGTGATTTTATTGTATCCGACGACTGCTATCACGCTTCTGGGACCGAACGCTATTGCGGCTATCCTATTGGCGTTGCCGTCAACATTGTAAAGCTCCCCTTTTTCCGTAACAGCGTTACATGAAGTCAGGTAAACATCGGCTGCAAGTGCTTCTATATGCCTTGCTCTGATCTGCTCTGCATTCAATCCCTTTTCATACCTGTCTATAAAACGGTATTTCTTATCCCTTATAAGTTCTGAAATTCCGCATTCGTCAAGCGTTACGGAACCGCCTACCCCTATACTGTCACCCTCGCAAAGAAGTTCCTTTACTTTATCATACGCTTCCTGTCTGCTCTCGACAACAAACGCCGTCATATTATTGGCTTCAAGTGCTTTGGCTGTTCTTTGAAGCCGTGAATAAATTACATTCTTCAAACTGTTGTTCATTTCATTTTCTCCCAGTTGGCAACTTTAATTATAACATCTCCTATCAGAGACGCCATACGGGCAAATCCGTCATCTGTGGGATGAACTCCGTCAACCGTGCATTCTCCGATTTCTTTTCCGCAGAAAAACGTGCTTCCGTCGATAAAATATACATTATCATCGCCACCGGTAAATGCTTTGAGATAACTTTCCATAATTATAGCACGTCTTTGAAAATCATCCCTACTGTACTTGAAATCAGGACGTGTAACCATCAGATACGGGATATCGGGATGTTTTTCCCTTATAGTTTTATACATCGGAAAATGGGTTTCTCTCAGCATAGCCTGTGAAGCGTTATGGTCATAGTCACATACGAATATCGACATATCAAGTCCGGCGATGTACTCTGCTATTGCTTTTTCACCTCTTGCACTGCCGGAAAAACCGAGATTTATGTAATCGGTATTTGTTTTTCTTGATATTATAGCTTCGTATGTTTTTCCGGGTCTTGTTGCACATCCGCCTTGTGTTATCGAAGAACCGTAATACACTATCGGTTTGCTGTTTAAATAAGGTCTGTGCTTTGAAAGTGTTGCGTTTTCGTTAAGTCCTATTTCGAGACTTTTTACGTCACCGTAAAGCGGCATATTCACCGTTATATCTTTTTCTCCGGCGGGCAACTGAATTTCAAACTCATATTCAGCTCTTTCACCAAACGCCGGTTTAACAACTCCGGCATATACTGATTCGAATAAGCCGTCTATATACAGATCAAAACCGCTTTCCATTAACGGAGTTGCGTGAAACATCTGGGAGTTTTTATCGGTTTTAACTTTAATCACTACACTTTGTGAATCTGTCCTGAAACGTATTCTTCCGCCGGCAGTATTTGTAGAATGCCCTTTTACGCCATCATTTACATTTGCCGCCACATTTTCGGGTATTCGCCTGTAAATACCTTTTTCAAGCTCAGGCTTATAAAGTCCGAATATCTCAAATGCTTCCTCTGTGATCGGATCATAATATCTGATATTTTCCATAAATCTTTTCTCCTCATATTTTATAAATCAATAAAAATATCAAAAGTGCCGCCTGCCATAAAATTCCGATAATATTTATGATATAAAAATACGTGTGCTTAGTCTTATGACGGAAAATTTCCATAGCTGCAAGTGCTCCTGCTGCACCGCCAAGAAATCCCGCAAGTAAAAGATGTTTTTCAGGTATTCTCCGCTTGCCTTTTTTTGCCCGGCTTTTGTCTGAAGCGTACATAATAAACGAAATGACACTGATAACTATCAGATATACCAAAAAAATATACATACTTTTACCCGTCCCGATTTTTAAATTAATAACTGAAATATAGTATAGTTTTGTAGGAAAGCTGTTTTTCAAGTTTGACAAAAATGTGAATTTTTGCCTTTTAAATGATTTTCAACAGATTTATATAAACCGCAATATTATAGATTAATCAGAAATTACCAGACAAAAGGGGACCGGACAATTCCGACCCCCTCTATAGATTTTTTGCCTTAAATAGCTGTTTAATTATTGTTCAGCTGTTTTCAGGGTGTTTCCGGTGTACATTTCAAAATCGCTTACTGTGTACTTTCCGCAGTCATTTCTGAATATAAGTCCTCTGAATGCCGCTGTGTTATCCGCATACAGATCACTTGCGTAATCTATCGGACCGCCGGGAATAAGTTCACCGTTAATCATCACAGAAACGGTACCGTTCTGGTCATTTGCGATGAATGTTACAAGGAAGTTTTCGGTACTTTCTGAAACAAGTACCCCCATGCAATATAACTTGCCGTCCTTAATCTCAAGAAGCGCCTGATAGTAATTAACACCATTTTTGAGTTTGTAGCCTTCTATCAGAACTCCGTCAGCAAGATCTTTGCCGTTGATTCTGAACTGCATTATATACTGGCTGGTATAAATTGCAGCGGGAAGTTTTGCATCCACGTCTACGTATCCAACTTCAAACGGGAACTTCATATCATCGTTAAGCTCATCCTGAAGTGTGATGTCTCCGGTGTATTCTTCTTTAACATCTGTGGAAGAGAGAACACATATAGGAGAATCGCCGGTGTAATACATTATGTTATTGAAGTAATAGGAAGCATTTGCTTCGTTATTTTTGTTACTTATAAAAGAAAATCTGAAGTCATTTGCACGGAAAGCCATTGACTCTTCGACCGATGCAGCAAGCGGAGCCGATCCGACAAGAACGCCATCTGCGTAGAACACCATTTCATTTGAGTCGACATTGTAGCAAATCGCTATATTAGTAAACTTTGTCTCACTGAGCTGGATTTTTAACTCTGAATTGGAGCCTACAGTGAGCAGTCCCGTATCGCTGATATTGAACTGTCCTATATCCTTCTTTATAACTGTTCTGTCTTTGAAAGAGGAAGCAATTGTAGCGAATTTACCGTCAGAAGTTTTTGCTCCGGGCATTATATCAAACTCAATTACAAAATTCGTTCCGGCAGGTATAGCATCATTTATATTTACGTTGAAATGCGGGTCTACAGACAAACTCTGCGGACCTCTTGTATACTCAAAGGCATACTGTCCATTTACCTGAACAGCTTTGAAAGTAGAAAACTTTGCGATAACCTCGATAAGATCGGTTTCATTATACGATGCACCGGACGGATTTATTCCAAAGTCACCAATCGACAAATCCGGGTGAACGGTTGCATCTACATACCCAACTTGCTTGCTTTCATGGGTAAGTCCAAGATAACTCATTTTCTCGCTGAAAGAAAGCAACTTATCAAACAGAACACTAGTCTCACTGTATCCACAGTACTGACATGTCATCGTCTTAATTCTGGTACTCCAGTCAACAGTCTCATAGAACTTATGTCCGGTAGCCGGAATCATTTCTCCCTGTATTACGTTTTCGCCACAGGTAGCGCATTTCTTATAGTAATAACCTTCTTCATCACATGTGGGAGCCTGATAGTACTCGACATCTACGAGGTCATGTCCTGTAGGTTCTCCGATCGGTTTATCTTTGTCAAGCTTGGTTGCTCCGCAGACAGAACATCTCTTGATATAATAAGAACCAAGGAGACAGTTGGAAGGCATCATTTCTTCAACAGCAACAAACAAGTCATTTCCATTATCATCAACATGGGTGCAATCACGATGTTCTTCGCTCGGTCCCTCCATCGGAACAAATGATGTTTCGACGAAAGCAAGCTTTCCTATCACCATCGTGTATCCGTCATCACCGACGTCATAATTAGCTTTACCATCGGCCTTTACTCCGTCTTGGATACCATTTTCCCAACCGGTGGTATTAATAGTTATTGCCTTAAGATTTTTCAAATCAGGGTCTCTTGATATACTCAATGCCTTGACATCGAAAGTGAATGTATTCCAACCGACCTTATAGATGTTGTCTCTATCCGTGTCGAAGTAAATCTGATAATATGCAGCTTTTCCGGGTTCAGAAATACTTGTGCCACAGTCAAACTGAATCATAAATCTGAAACCGTCATTCACCATCTTTTTATCAGCATAGAAAGTGAATTCCATCATGGTGTTTATGTCGGAATATTCCTGCCACCATTCATTGTCGATCGGGAAAGAAATACTCGTTGTTCCGGTTCCAAAGTTAGTGAATTTAAGTCCGAGGTTTTCGTTTTCTCCGATTTCTTCCTCAGGAAGTCTTTCAGGGAGCTTTGTAAACTCAACATCACCGTATGTAAAACTGTTGTTTTCGGCATCGTAAACAAATGTAATAGCAGGATCGGTAGCGAAGGTGAGATTATTTTCATCCACCGTATACGCAAACTCTCCGACAACCGGAGTTTCGCCGTTCTTTATATTGAGAGAAACTGTCCGGAGGAATGTATCAAAGCTTACAGTCTGCTGACCGTCAGCACTAATGTATGTCACGGAATCATAAGCAGCGGGAACAAAAAGTGCAAATTCAGCGCCGTCTATTGCAACGGTAGCCTTATCATCACTGAAAAGTTTAAGAACAGACTCGGTATATGTTCCGGTCTTTATGTCACTCTCTCCGATTTTAGGAGCCGTTCCGCCATCCCAGGTAAATGTTATGACAGTTCCGTCCATCTTCCATTTACCGGTGAACTCGCCTCCGTCGACAGTCTTATCAGGATCGAATGTAATGTCACCTTCTACTCCGACGGAGAAATAAGCATTGTCCTTATACAATATTGATATGGAAGAGTATTTGTTTTCCTCAACACCGAGATCTTTCTGCAAATCGACAATGTCATATTTATTTTCGGCACCTGAAACAACCTTTGAGAGGCAAAGAACATTTGACATGAGAAGAGAGGAACTGAATACATCATTCTTCATCTTTGCTCTCAAAGTATCATTGTAAAGGGCAAGTACTGAGTTGCGGTCGAGTTTAAGGACATCTACATACTTTGAGTACGTGTCGATGTAGGAAATATCTTCACCGACATAAACTCCGGTAGTTTCCTCATTACCGTTCATCATGCAAAGATCATCAATGTAGAAGAAAGTTTCAGCATCGGTTGAACTGGTGAGAGACAAACGGTAGCAACCCGGAAGCTCTGATCCCCAAAGAGGATAGCCGGAATTCGTGTAGGCAAGCGAGTTGGTTTTCTTTATACCGTCAATGAATATGTCATATACGCCCTTCTGGTCGTTGATCATAAGAGAAATAGTTATCCAACCTCTCTTATCTGCAGGATCATCACCGTACACAGTGTTGCCGGCGCAGTCCTTTATGTAGCCGTTTCCGATAACCAGAAATTCCTGCGAAATTGGCTTACTGCCGCCTTTTCTTCCGTAGACGCTGGCTTCAGTTCCGAAAAGACCGTCTTCAAAACGCACCTTGAACTGAAGCATGTGCTCGGATTCAAGGTCTGCCGCCAAAACGTTTTCTACCCTTACTCCAACATAAGGATCGGTACTTGAATCTTTGCGGTGAACAAGAAGCGTTCCGTCTGTCGTTGATCCGAACTTCTTGTCTACTACGTACGAACCGCCTTCCTTGACAGGCAAATTCAGGTAAGTGGTGTACGGAGCCTTGTCCGGGAGGTTTCCGCGTGCCGCGGCATCAAAGTTGAAATACACAAGGTAACCGCTCCTCGTGCCGTCATTATCCATTACGACATCTTCTGTTCCCGGATCCTCAGGAGTTTCGTTATCACCATTATCAGGATCATCCTCAGGACCATCCTCCGGCTGACACGAAAACAGCATTCCGATCGGGAGCATAAGCAACGCAAGCAGTAACGCAAGCAATCTTATTTTTTTCATATATTGCACTCCTTTGCAAGATATATTTTCGTGCCCTTATTATATCATTATTTATTATTTTAGACAATGCAAAAAATCAATCTCGGGATGTATTTATTTTCCATTTACGTTCGCTTTTTACAAAAAAATCGTAGAAAAAAACGGCTTATTTTTTACGTTTTGTGCAAAACCACCAACCATGCTGATAAGTTTTGTTTATTTTGTCTTTTTGCTTTCACTGATAAAATTTTTGAATTTCGGACGTGACGGAAACACAAGCGCCGAAGTAAATCCGAGGACAACAGCCGCCGTTATTCCGGCCGCAGTACCGGCAAGTCCGCCGCTGATTATCCCGAACGCACCGTACTGATCGATGGCTTTCGCCGTGCCTTTTGCAAGCGAATATCCAAATCCGGTAAGCGGAACGGTAGCTCCGGCTCCCGCAAATTCAACAAGCGGGCGATAAAGTCCCAGTGCTGTAAGAAACACTCCTGCACAAACGTAGGAAACGAGTATTCTTGCCGGAGTCAGCTTGGTCTTATCGATTATCACCTGTGCAACGGCGCACAGCAAACCACCCACCGCAAATGCTTTCAATATTCCGATAATCATTTTAGTCCGTTTTTCCTTTCTGTAACCCAAACGGCGTTTTCGGTCTGACGTAAGTGCCTTAACGCCGGCTGCAAAACTATGATTTATATCTTACTGAACCTCACAAGGTGCGCTATTCCCGAAACCGCCAGTCCCTGTAAAACGCTTGACGGACTCATTAGCGCTCCGGTACCTATCAGCAAAATGTTTTTGATTTTCCCTTCGGCGAACTTTTTCATAACATAGCCTGCCGTAACCGACGCAGAACAGCCGCAGCCGGAGCCACCGCAGTGCAGATCCTGAACTTCGCTGTCATAAAGGAGAATTCCGCAGTCGGAAAAATTCTCACCCATACGAAGTCCTTGCGACAGCAGAAGCTCTCTGCAAATAGAATGTCCCTCCTGACCGAGATCGCCTGTCAGTATAAGATCAAAGTCATCGGGATGCATGCCGCTCTCGCTGAAATATCTGTGTATTGTCGAAGCCGCAGCCGGTGCCATTGCGGCGCCCATATTACTTTGATCAGTTATTCCTTTGTCTACTATTTTCCCCGGTAAAGCCTCGCTCAGAACAACTCCGGTTTCTCCGGAGCAGAGCCCGAGAATGAACGCACCCGAAGCCGTCGCCGTCCACTGTGACGTGGGGGGCCGCTGACAACCGTAACCGAGCGGAAAACGGAATTGCCTTTCAGCCGCGCTGTTGTGAGAGGACGAAACCGACGCCGCCCTTTCAAAATAACCGCAGTTTACCGTCATTGCCGCCAGCATCAGTCCTTCCGCCGCTGTCGAACAGGCTCCGTAAAGCCCGAAAAACGGTACTCCGAATTCCGCAAGCCCGTAGGATGAACCGGTGCACTGATTCATCAGGTCTCCGGCAAAAACGGCATCGAGATCATCAGGAGTAAGACCTGATTTTTTCAGAGCAAAATTAAGCGCCAGTCTTTGCATTTCGCTTTCTGCCTGCTCAAAAGTCTTCTTTCCGAATCTGTCTGTCGGATCGGTCATATCAAAATATTTACCGAGATTACCTTTCGCCTCCGTGTCTCCTCCGACCGCAGACGAAGCTAAGATTTCAGGCTTATTCCCGAACTTTATAACACCTGCCATTTTTCACCTCAGACTCCCATCAGCTTCATCACGTAATAGTAAATGCCGTACACCACCGAAGAAAGAGTTCCGAACAGTATCACAGGTCCCGCAACGCTGAAAAGCTTCACTCCTATTCCGAGAACAAGTCCTTCGGCTTTATTATCAATCGCCGGCGAAACCACTGCATTTGCAAATCCGGTAATCGGAACAAGCGTACCTGCACCGGCGTGTCTTGCCACCGAATCATATAGTCCGAGTCCTGTCATAACTACCGAAATCAGTATCAGAGTTACCGAAACCATTACCGGAGCAATTTCCTTATCCATGCCCACCGCAACATAAAGGTACTGCAACGCCTGACCGAAAGCACATATCGTCCCGCCTATGACAAACGCTTTTACCGTATCTTTTACCACCGGTGAAGGAAGCGCATGTCTTTTCACATATTTGCCGTATTCCTCATTTGTCAGATTCATATCCATTCCTCCGCTTGACTTATACGCCGTTATTTTTCCCATAGGCAACAAGGATATACGTTTTTTAACAATAAAAACGTAAAATTTCACGGAAACTCTTTTTATTCCGGCAAAAATGTGGTATAATAATGCTGTATCTGAACGAAATGATCAACGGAGAACATTCTGATGAATATTTTTGTACTTCACTGCGGCGGGACTATCAGTTGCCGTCTTACGGAAGACGGTTACCTGACTCCCTCTTCCGATTTCAAGAACATTTTTTCCGAAACGGAAAAAGAATTCGGCAGCATCACTTTTTACCACAAAAAAACAAAGCTGTTCTTAAGCGAACATCTGTCAGGCGACAAGCTCGGTTCTATCACCGCTCAGATTTCGGAAGCATCTGAAAGCGGAAAATACGACGGGATAATAGTAACGCTCGGAAGCGATACCGTTGCTTACGCATCGGCTGCGATCGGTTATTTTCTCGGAAACATGTCAACACCTGTGGTAACCGTTTGCTCGGAGCTTCCAGCCGACGATCCCGGATCATCAGCTTCTTTGAATATCAGGGCAGCAACGGCTCTCATCGCATACGGAAAAGAAAAAGGTGTTTTTTCGGTTTACAGGAAAGACAACGAAACGGCAACAGTCCATCGTGCTACACGGCTTATGCGTCAGCAGAGTTACTTGGACATCATTTATTCCGCCGGAGAGGAATACGGGAAAATAGTGTTTTACTCTCCCGGTAAAGCCGAATTTGTAAAAAATCCGAGGTTCAGTGAATCGGAATCCGGAGCTGTACTGAGGTGTAATAAATTCACGGTATTTTCGCCGGTTATGCACCTTACCGTCTCTCCGGGTATGATATATCCGCGCATTCCCTCTTCGGTAAAAGCGGTGATCCTCGGAACCTATCACTCCGGAACACTTGATACGCAAAGCAAAAAAACGGCAAAATTCGCAAAGTACTGCAAAAAAAAGAAAATAACTGTTTTTACCGACTCCACTGGGACAGGCAGTGACTATCTGAGTACTAAAAAATACGGCGAACTCGGATTTTTCCGTCTGCCGCCGCTTGTTTCACCGGCAGCTTTTTACGTAAAGCTTTGGATACTTCTTTGCAGAGACGACAAAGAGCTGATAAGGCAGGTTTACACTCCCTACGCCGGCGACATACCTTCTGACGTATCCGGTAGTACGGATAAAGGCGGTGAGCAAAACGGACAGTGAACTTTTCGGACTTTCCGTGCGAGCCGCATGTGTTCTTCCGCCAAGCCGCAGCATCGGGACGGAAAACGAACATCGCCTCCATACAGCTTTGAAATATTACTTTCAACCCGACCCGGATTTTCACGAATTCCGGGTTGCGGGTTACATATGCGACGCTTTTTCTAACGGCACGGTATATGAAATACAGACACAGTGTCTGTACAGACTGAGCAGAAAACTTGAAGCTATTCTTCCTGTTTATCCGGTTACCGTTGTTTATCCCGTGGTAACGGAAAAAACTGTTTTACTCACAGACGCCTCAGGAAACCTGCTTAAAAAATTCAGAAGCCCCGCAAAAAAAACCTTGATCCATCTCGCCGCAGAACTGTACGGCCTGAGAAAATTCCTTTTTTTACCCGGTCTGAAAATAAAGGCAGTTTCACTGACTGTAACCGAAATAAGAACAAAAAAAAAAAAAAATAAACGCAAAAAATTCGTAACGACAGATAAGATCCCGGAAAAACTGACTGAAATAACTGATTTTTCGGCACCCGACGACTACCGCCGTATAGTGCCGGATTCTCTTGGAGAAACCTTTACTTCAGAAGAGTTTTCAGTAGCCGCTGAAATTCCGAAAAGATTGGCTATTCCGGCTCTTAACGTTCTGAAACTCGCCGGAGTTGTAATAAAAACGGGAAAATCCGGCAGATTCGACCTTTACAAACGCTCGTACTGAAATCAAGGTATCTCAAATTTACAAACGCCGCATTAAAATCGCAATTTTCCATAAAGCCGTTTAAATCCACGGTTTAACCGGGTTTTCTCTTAAAAGTTCTTTCAATTACGGGGATTATATCCCATAAACGTTATTCAGTCCACACACAGAATAGCTCTTTTAAATTTGTAAATCTAACTTATGAAAACGTATTCCGTTACACAAAAAACTGAATTTGTTATACACCGTTTTTGAGTCTGTACAGCCCAACTTTTTCATAATCAGTTTTTACGTTACCACCCTGATTTTTTTAAATATCTGCAAATACACAAAAAAACGGAAAACACATTGCTTTACCGCAAACTGTTTTCCGTTTATTTTTTTGTTACGTAACATTGAAATTTCAAAAAGTTATTCATTTGGCAGATTTTCCGCCTGCTGAACTACTCTGAAAATAATTCCCGTTTATTCATTTCACGCAAATTTATTTTTTCCCGACAAACCCATTATATGTTCGGAAAATGCTGCCTTTACGGGCAAAAAGCAGACTGCAAAAATAACTGCTTCTTCCGGGAATCCTACATTATGAGCAATGAATTCACTTCCGGACAAGTCCTGAGCAGCCGAAATTACTGTTTTTTCTTCTTCTGCGGGAGCCCTTCACAGATGTAGGAATCGAATTTATCTGCACATTTGCTCCATTCTTCGGAGGTCTTAACCGTCCATGCGAAAACAGGTGTGCCGAAAAGTTTCCTGCAAAGGAAAACCGATATCTTTCCCGCTTCCTTATGGTCGTATGCTATGAAGTCCGGTCTTGACACGAAATCAAACATAAGATTTTCAAGCATGAAATTCTTGGGAGTTATTTTTCCGTCTTTTGTCATACGCGTCGCAAGCTGTCCTCTGATTACCTCAGGTCTGCACTCTCTGAACCACTTGAGAACCAGCGGATTAAACGACTCGATACAATACTCCCCGTTATATTCGTCGAGTATTTCAGCGGCAATCGGAGCTACGGATATGTCCTTTCCGGAAGCTTTGAGCTCAACAATAAGCGGAACCTTTCCGTCTATAACATCAAGGGCTTCTTTAAGTGTAGGTATACCGTATTCTTTAAGTTCCTCTGCCGAAAGAGCCGCAACTCTTGCATTTTCACCGAAAAGCCTCATCAGATTTTCATCATGGAAAACCACTGCCACACCGTCTGCGCTTACCTGTACGTCAAGCTCTATTCCGTAGCGGTTCTCAACAGCTTTTCTGAATGCCGACAGGCTGTTTTCCACAATCCTACCGCCGAACATTCCGCGGTGTGCAAACACCTTTCCGCTGAATGAAGAAAGATCCGGTCTGTTTTTGATTCTCGGGGATATCGAAGCAAGATATGCTCCTGTAAGTCCTGCCACCGCCGTCAGCGCCATTATTCTCTTTTTCATACTCTATCCTCGCTTTCATCAGGATTTGAAAATTTAAGTAAAAGTAATCTTAAATGGAGATATCGCCGTTATATTATATCTTTTGCGGCTGATTATATACCGATGTTACATAAAGATCAGTCTTTTTTCCTTTGGGATTCCCGGCGTACTTCCTTACAATCACAACATTTTTGATAATTACCGTGAAACCCATAATCCGGTTTTTCAGTAAAATTTCTCGCAGTCGAATTCTGCACAAGGCAGATACGCTGATATTTTGACGAACAGCATATTACTCAAAAGAATTACTGACAGTTCAAAGTTATATCAGTTTTTAAAATCATTCAATGCTGACTGACGTTAAAACTCAAATTCAGTTTGGGTTTCACTGCACGACCGCTGTATCTGCATCCGCTGCCGGTGAATCATCTTTTTTCGGTGAGACAGAATCGCCGTGTTTTACGAACACCATAACAACAAGTGCTATCAGCAAAAACAGTGCCGCATATGGGAAGAGTATCAAAAATCCGGCGGACTCACTGAACAGATCGAACAAAAATCCGGTAATAAGCGGAGTAGCTATCTGCGCCGCCATTGAAAATGTGTAATAAAGACCGGTGTATTTTCCGACATCCGCACCTCTGCTCATCTCCACAACCATCGGGTAAGAATTGACGTTGATTGCAGCCCAGGAAACGCCGAGAAGCGAGCAAAGAATGTAAAGCCAGATTGTATCATGACGTATAAAGAATATGCCGACAGCTGTAAGAAGCAGTATCGCAAGACTTGCCAGAATTGTTTTTTTCCTTCCGAGCTTTACCGAAAGCATACCGAGCGGAACAAAGCTTGCCAAAGCAACTATACTTGAAATCAGCATAGGCTTTGAATACTGACCGTCACTGAGCCCCCAGATGCTCTGCGCATACCTGGTGTAGTTCGTTTCTATTGCGCTGTACGCCATATACCATAAAAATACGGCAATGAGCAAAAGAAACAAACTTCTTTTTACCGAACCCTTGATTTTTATACCCTTGCCGGTTCTTATCAGCTTTTCCTCTTCGGTTTCCTCCTTCGGCGGCATTACCGACACCCAATCGCTTTCTCTGACCCTGAAAACCATGACTCCCATACTGACAAGCATGAAAATCGCTGCAACAAGGAAAAGCATGGTGTAGTTGCTTTCCCCTCCGAGAAGTATTGTTATCGCCTGGATGAAAATCATTCCGATCGCGCCCATAAGATTAACAACTGCATTGCCCTTTGAACGCAAAGGTTTAGGCGTGACGTCAGGCATGAGCGCAACCGCCGGAGAACGGTAAAAACTCATTGCGAGCAGAAGTCCGCCGACGGAAATAAAAAATCCGACAAATGAACCCTTGATGTAGGAAAAAGGCATCAGAAGCATGAAAACGACAGACACTGAAATTCCCACAACTATAAACGGCATCCGCTTTCCGAGTCCGGTGTGCGTTTTGTCCGAGAGAGCGCCGAAAAACGGCAGAAGAAACAGTGCGAGAATGTTGTCAAGTGACATGATGATGTTGATAAGAAACTGATTATTACCAATCAGATTTTCAAGCATTAATGGAACTTCGTTGTTATAAAGTTGCCAGAAAGCCGAAATGGTCATAAAAGCAAGCCCGACCAACGCTGTTTTTCTGTAATCAAGTTTCATCCCGTTATCATCTCCGTGCCAAAAAACTACTTACAGTTTACCACATTAAAAAAACTTCTTTCAAGAAGAATTTGTAAACTATTGAAGAATTTTATATCACATAAGGATTTGTTTGTCAGAATGCCGTACCCGGGTCAAAACATTTCCCGGCTTTCATACAAGTTTTTCACCCGCAAGAAAAATCGGTTTTGGATTACGCTATTTCAAACACTTAAAACATTTTTTGCTTTTCTGTCCAGACTCAGTTTTATTTGATTCTTTTTTTACAAAAAATTTTATTTTCGGACGCTTGGCTATTGATTTTTATACCCGTTTGTGTTATAATTATTTCGTATTTTCAGCGGGGATTTTCCGCAAAGCTATCACAGGAGGGTTGATATTATGTTCAATGTTTCAAAAGTCACGGATGAACTTGTTTTCTGGATCAAAAACTGGTTCGAGGAAAACGGAAAAGACTGTAATGCCATCGTTGCTGTGTCAGGGGGAAAGGATTCAAGTATAGTTTCTGCTCTTTGCGTACGGGCTTTGGGAAAAGACAGAGTCATCGGGGTTCTGATGCCTAACGGCGTCCAAAGCGACATCAACGATTCCCTGAAACTGGTAAATCACCTCGGTATCAGATATTATACTCTTAACATCTCCGGCGCATACAACGCAGTGCTGAACGGTATGAGGGAACAAAACATAGAACCCAGCGAACAAACCGTTACAAACCTTCCTCCGAGGCTCAGGATGAGCACGGTTTATGCTCTTTCACAGACCTTCAACGGAAGAGTGGCAAACACCTGCAACCTTTCCGAAGATTACGTCGGATATGCCACACGTTACGGAGACGGGGCAGGCGATTTCAGTCCGCTTGCAAATCTTACTGTCGATGAGGTAAAAAAGATCGGGTTTTATCTCGGACTGCCGCGTGATCTGGTTGAAAAAGTACCGTCTGACGGACTCTGCGGAAAAACAGACGAAGACAAACTCGGCTTTACTTACGCCGTGCTTGACAAATATATCCGCACCGGAGTCTGCGAAGATCCTGACACAAAATCAAGAATTGACCGCCTTAACAGAATCAACGCTTTTAAGTTAAAGCTAATCCCGTCGTTTGTGCCTGACAAAAACGACCTCTGAGCTGTTCGATGCAACCCGCAACTCGTTTTTACGTTATAAACTAAGCAACTTTGCCGTATGCTTACTATTACTTGGTACTGTGTCAAATCATTAGTTGCCACTGCACTGTAAGCAATTCAGAACTTCGGCAAAACGTCAAAGATCGCACCCGCAAATCGTTAAAACTGATAAACTGTCATTTTACGCAACAAAATAGCAGTGAAATTTTTCACACGTTTTCCATGCAAAAAGTCGTATTGATTATTATTCAGGATAACAATTTCATTTGCTGTTTGGTCGGATTTTGCCTTATTGAAAACAAAAAGATATTTTGTTTTCAATAGATAAGGTATAATATTTTTCGCAAATTCAAAAAAGAGCCCAAAAAGATAAGTAAATCATTTCTTACATGTCATTCTCAAATTTCAAATAATTAATCTGATATCAAAAACCCGGTCTTATCCTTTGTTAATAAGAACGGGTTTTTATGTATAATAGGCTGAACCGGAAAATGACTTGCTCAATAACACCTACCGCTATTGATAATCAGGAAAATTATTATTGAAATTAAGTTATTTTTACATCAACATTTTTATTTTGAAATCTAAGAAGCTTTCTGAAATCTTTTTAAGAAAATTTTTGTTAAGACAAATATAGTTACCGGGCTGAAACGGTATTATATCAGAACAGATATTTTCATAAAAAACCCACGCTTCGGTTTAATTAAAGAAGTGAGCCCCGGCGGAGTTCAATAGAGCATTACTGCCACTCTGTATTTTTTGCAGAAAGAATACCTATCCCCCAAAAAAGTCACGCTTTGATTATCGATTTTATTATTGAGGTGAGTTTTGGCGGAGTTCAATAGAGCAGTACTTCCGCTCGGTATATTTTTGCAGAAAAAACACATATCCCGAAAACAAGTCACGCTTTGATTATCGATTTTATTATTGAAGTAAGTTTCGGCGGAGTTCCGTAAAGCAGTACTCCCACTCGGTAGATTTTTGCAGAAAGAACACCAATTCCGAAAACAGATCCCGCAAGTAAAACTACCGAAATAAGTATTCCGTAAAACGGAACACTTCCCATAGCTATTCTTGTAAACATCGCCATCGGAGAGGTGAGCGGAAAATATGAGAGAAATTTCATAAGTCCGGTATCAACGTTTCCGCTTCCGAGATGAAACATAACTGCAACAAATGCAATGACAAGCACCATTGTCAGCGGCAAAACAGATGTGTTGATATCCTCAATTTTGGACGCAGTCGAACCGATCGCTCCGAACATAAAGGCGTACATAAGAAAACCGAGCACAAAAAACAACAGCATATACGCGAGCAACTCACCCGGAATCGCAAATATCGAATTTATAACGGAGTTTCCACCCCAGTAATCTTTATTGATATTGAAAAACAGGAGGGACGAACCGAATACCAACACTATTTGAGCAAAGCCGGCAAGTCCTGAAGCCAGAACCTTTCCGAACATCATATTTACCGGTTTTGCGCTGGTTATAAGAAGTTCCATCGCACGGGAATTTTTCTCGGTCGCCACACTTGTTGCAACAAGCTGTCCGTAAAGCATAATCACCATGTAGAGCGCAAAAATCATAATGTAGGTGTAAATGAAATTTTTAGCCTGATCCTTGCCGAGATTCACCGTTTCACCGGTTACGGGTGCGTTCATTATTGCGTTTGCCTCCTCCGGAGTAAGCCCTGCGGAAATCATTATACTGTATTTGTAAAGGCTTTCGAGGACTCCGGTTGCTACCGCCGAATTTGCATCGTACATTGAAAGATTGTTAACGTAGTACTTAAAGGACGTATATCCGTCAAGTTCAAACGCACAAGCAACTTCTCCGCTTACAATTTTATCACGCACACTACCGATTTCTTCCTCGGAAATGTTCACCGTGTAACCGGGAAACGCTGCCGAAAACGCCGCTAAGACTGCTTCTTTGTCGGTGTCTTCGTCGGCTACGATCAGCATCACCGCTTTGCTTTCATCGGAATCTTCATCTCCGGTATTCAAAGACTCCGAGACTCTCGGGAAAAAAGTAATTCCGGCAATTAAAATTATCAGTGCCAGCGTAACTCCGACAAATATTTTATTTTTCAGATAACTGCCGAATTCAAACCTGAAAATTGTAATAAACTGCTTCACTTCACTTACCTCCGTTTTGCCCGTCTGATGCGTATCTGACGAATATCTCACCAAGAGTCGGCGTAAACACCTTGATCTCGCTGACGGAATATTTTTCCGTTATCATTGCCATTACCCTCTGCCTGTCATCCGGACTTTCAAGTTTGATTATAAGTTCTCCCCTGTCGCTGAGCTCATGTTCAAGAGTGAGCTCAGACGCAATAAGCTGTACCTGATCCGACTTTACCGAAATACGGTTTTCAGACAGATGCTTCTTTATATCGTCAAGCTCTCCGTAAAGCACGGCTTTTCCGTCCTTCAGTATAGCTATCCTGTCGCAAAACTCTTCTATATAGTTCATCTGATGACTTGAAAACAGAATAATTTTTCCATTTGACATCTCTTCTTTTACAACATCTTTAAGAAGCTCGGCGTTGACCGGATCGAGTCCTGAAAATGGTTCGTCAAGTACTATTATCTGCGGATCGTGTGCAAGAGTAGTCACAAGCTGGATCTTCTGCTGATTACCTTTTGACAAAGTTTCGAGTTTCTTATTCCGATATTCAGACATTCCGAGCCTTCCAAGCCAGTAGTCGACCGACTTTATTGCATCGCTTCTGTTCATACCTTTGAGTTCTGCCAGGTAAATCAGCTGATCAATTATTTTCTTTTTCGGATAAAGCCCTCTCTCTTCCGGAAGATATCCGAGACGAACCCTATCGTAATCAATCGGCATTCCGTTTAAAGTTATTTTTCCTTTGTCGGCAGGAAATACTCCCATAAGTATCCGTATGGTTGTGGTTTTACCGGCTCCGTTTCTTCCGAGAAGCCCGAAAGCTTTCCCGCTCTCAGCACAAAAAGAAATACCTTTCAGGACTTCTTTCGCTCCGAAATTTTTGTAGATTTCTTTCAGTTCAAGTTCCATTATTACCTCCGAAAAACAAACCTTGACGCTCAGCGTAATTATATCATACATTTTTTGTTTTTTCAATAGAATTAACGACATTTTAACAACAGTGATTTATCGACAATTCAAAGCGACACTTTTCGATATTTTAAAAGAGAGATTTATTTACAATTCAAAGTGACACTTTACGACATTTTAAAAGAGAGATTTATTTACAATTCAAAGTGACATTTTGCGACATTTTAAAAGAGAGATTTTTTGACAATTCAAATTGGTATTTTACGACATTTTGAAGTGGGATTTTGCTACCTTTTAAAGCTTTGTTTATCGCTTTTACTTCGCAATTGCCCGTCAAAAATCATGATTCGGGCTTATAAACTTTAATATCCGCTGTTGTTTTGAATTTGGTTTTTATTTTATGATATTTCTAATGCACAAATACTTTGAGATTTTGTCCGCAATGGCAGCCTTTTAAATTTTTTGTTTGAAAATTTGATATCAAAATGATATCACAAAACATCTGATTTGTCAAGTATTTTTTAACGGTATACGTTGCTGACTGTAATGTATTTAGAATATATCGGACAAACAAAAATATTTTTAAAAATCATATCACGCAATTAAAAGTAATTTTCTTTGCAGGCGATTCAGCTTGTTTTCAGTCTTCCGGAACTATATTACAAAAATCGGGTCTGCCACTCAGGTACGAACTTCAAAAGCGAATGCTTTTAAAGATTCATATAGGCAAACCCGATTATATATTTGATTTCTGACTGGTTTTTCCCTGTAATTGTGTGGATTTTCAGCATTCAGAGCAAAGAAATTCTTGCGCAAAACCGAAATATTGAAACCGTTTCATTTGGCAAAAAAGCAATTCAGTCGCCTTTCCGGTTAAGGCAAAGAATATTCTAATAAAAGGTTATCAAAACCGTTATTTATCAGAAAAATAATTCGTCCATCTGCCGGTTAAGGAAATAACAGTCTTTATTATCAGTTAAGGACTTTAATCGCTCCGGTTGCAAGGTCAAGCTCGCAAAGATCAGCTGTGCTTGAAGTGGTCGGGAGTGAGTCCTTGATCTGCCACACGTCAATGAAGTACAGTTTGTCTCCGTACACTACAGAGTCGCATATAAAGTAACCGTCATATTTTCCGACCAGTACGGCGGAATATTTACCCGACTGCTCTGTAACCTTATAAAGTCCGTATTTACTGCTGGTTTCTGCGGCAACATTACGGTAATAATACATTTCTCCTTTGTAGACGAACATTCCTCTCGTGTCGTCGGAAATTCCGGACATGCCAAGGCTGTCAAGCTCGGTTCTTTTGAGAGTTTCAATGTCTATGATATCGATATGATTGGTAAGTCCTTTGCAGTTCATGACAAGGATTTTTCCGTCGTATATCAGATAGTCAAGCGGGCATATTTCAGTGCCTTTGCTGTCGGTAAACTTTTCAACTGTTCCGTCGGATATACGGTATCTGTAAAGCTGATCGCTGTCTGCAATAAAGTAAACATAGCCGTCATAAACGGTTGTCTGTCCTGATCCGACCTTGGTTCCGTAAAGAAGCTCGTCGCCGCTGCCGTCAGTATTCATCCGTCTGAACGTGTTGGTCGACGAATAATTGACATAGTAAATTTTGTTGCCGTCAAACGAATAATCAAGACATTTTTCGGTGGAAAGCAGCTCAGGTTCGCCGCCGTTTAAAGATACACGGTAGAAATCGAAATTGACAAACAGTTTTACAGTGGTATAGTAGATATAACCGTCGTAAACAGCAAAGTCAGCTACCTGGTCAACGGTCAATCTGTACTCGGTTTTTGTCTGTATATCGTACTTGTAGAGTTTACCGGAATCCTTCATGTTTATAAAGTAAATCTCATTTCCGTAAAGCTGAGTTTTTTCGTAATAAGTTGTGATCAGCTCGTTTTCTTTCGGCTTTACGAAATTTTTCATAAGGTCGGTTTCGCTCTTCAGGACAGTGTTGTAACTGTACAGATGCCTGTCGCCGGTTCTGTAATAATAAAGTTCGTTCCCGATCGAAGCAAGTGCGAAAAATTTGTCGCTTTCAGAATCGATTACCTTTTCAGCTCCGGTAAGAAGCTCGGTAATGTCAAGCGATATTCCGTTTCCGTCAGCTCTGGTTCTGTATATTCCGTCTCCGAAAACATAACTTGTCAGCATATCGGTATTTACAAAATAGATGTAATCGCCGGATTTTGTAAGGTATTTTCCCTTTGATACGGTAAGTTTTGTTACCCGCTCGTCATCAACTCCGACCTCGGCTGAAAGTCCGCCGCTTATGTCAAGTCTGTAAATTGCAGATCCGAGTAACGTTCCTGCAGTGAAGTACAAATTACCGCCGTCGGAAATTATATCGGTACATTTGCGGTCAAGAATCTTTATCGGCTCTGCGTTATTTCCGTCCTTACGGACTGCATAGAGTTTTCCGCCGTCTCCGTTATTTGAAAAGTAGATGTAGTTTCCGACAACGTTTATGTATTCACCTTTTGCCGAGGTCACTTTGTGCGGCTGGTTTTCCTTTGATCCGTTTTTCAGATCAGCCACCGAAATTCTGTAAATACCGGTGTTTTCCGACGGAAGAAGCCCGCCTACGTTGTAATAAATGTATGTACCGTCAGTTGCCAGCATGCCTGCCTTTACATTCAGTCCGGTCGAATTTATTTTTCCGGTAGAATCCATATATTTTATTCCGGTACCGAAAAGTCCTTTACTTATAAAGAACATATCGCTTCCGACATACGTCATTGAAGAAACTTCATCTCTTGTTATTTTACTTAAACTGCTTCCGGACAAAGTATAAAGCTCATTGTTGTCAAGGGCATTCTGGAAGTAAAGCTTACCGCCGAATACGCCGACCGACAGTGCTTCTTCTTTACTTGCAACTGTAAGAACCGCCGATAGCTCAAGCGTCTTATATCCGGGAGCACTTACGGTTGCATAGATCTTATACACGCCTACGTTGGTTGCACCGTTCTTTCCGTTTTCGCCTCCGCGGTAAGTTACTTTTGTTCCGGCATGCAGCACTCCGGTTATGATTATCGAATGTTCTTCTTCATCATAATCATAAGTTTTGGAAGCAAACGTTATTCCTGTAAATTCTTCGTCATTTTCCTGCTCACCGCCTTCGTTGTCTCCACCTGTGTTATCTCCGCCCGTGTTGTCTCCGCCTGTGTTGTCTCCGCCTTCGTTGTCTCCGCCTTCGTTGCCTCCGCCTGTGTTGCCTCCGCCTGTGTTGCCTCCGCCCGTGTTGTCTCCGCCTGTGTTGCCTCCACCTTCGTTTTCCGTTTTGTCATTATCGCCGCCGGGTGTATCATCGTTACACGATACCAGAACGAAACTCAAACACATAATGACAGCCAGCAAAAGCGCAAGTAATCTTTTCATTTATGTATACCTCCTCAAAAATGATCAGACTGATTCAAAATAGTTGACGTTAGCCGATCTTATCTGGGTTTGAAGGAAATTTTTCAGCGAAACAGGATCTTTGATGGCAGTTGTACTAACATCCCATTTTCCTATTACATCTACATGGACATCTCCGTAATTAAACAGCCTGCCCATTACGCTTTGGTTCAAAGAAACTGCCACTATTCCGTTAAAAGCAAACTTAGTCTCTCTTCTGGCTATCCAGCCCTCTCTTACCATCACATAATTGGTGTAAAACTCTATTCTGTAACAGTAGTTTTTCACCATGTTGTATATTATTATCAGTGTAGGTATTATAAGCCAGAAAAATATTACAAGCAGCGGATTTAACGCCGGTACCATACTTTTTCTGGTGCTGTAAAGCAGACGGTTTTCTGTTGTTCCGTAATTTGAAGATTGTTGCATAATGCGATACTCCTTTCAGCTCTGATCATTGTTTTCTGATTTTAATTTTTTTCTGTTTTCTTCCGGATCTTCGAAAAAGAATTTTATATCAACTCCGAAATATTCTGCTATATCACCGATAAGATCGACTTTACCGATTCCTTCATTTACCCACCTCCCGACTGTCCTTATGTCAATTCCGAATTCAAAGGCAAACTCCTCCTGCGTTTTCGCCGCAGACTCTTTAATCAGAATTTTCAAATTTTCTCCGACTTTAAGCCGTATGTTACTTTCTTTCATCGGCATCCTCATAACAGAATTTCTCAAAACTAACGAAAAATAACATCATATATTTCACTCATTTTTTTAACAATTCCATTATCGCACACAACACCAAAAATTAACAGGGCAATTTTTGCCCTGTTGGTTTTACCTCAAATTCAATGCTTTTTTATAAAATTTACACTGAAAAAACACCACCGCAATTTTGCGGCGGTGTTCCCCGTCATTATTTATAGAGAAAGTTTTTTGATCCGGTACTTTGAAATCTGATGACTGCTTTGAATGTCAGTCGTTTTCAAAAGTAATTATGTAACTTTCGCCTCTGATGGTTCTGAATTCGGTCAGCTCTCCCGAACAGTTATAGGAGACTCCCTCGCCGGCGCTTGCCGTTACCTTTGAAACTTTTTCGCTTGTTTTAAGTCTGAAATCCTCACCGGCAAGCGACTTTACATACACTGCCGTCAGTTTTCCGTCTTTGAAATCCGCACCGATTTCAAATGCACCGCGTGCCGTCAGCCCACGGAAGCTTCCGGTTTTCCACGACTCAGGCAAAGCCGCCAGAGGTTTTATGTACCCTTCATGGCTCTGAAGCAGCATTTCTGCCACTCCTGCGGTAGCTCCGAGATTACCGTCTATCTGGAAAGGCGGATGAGTGTCCCAAAGATTGCCGAGCAGTTTGGTACGCAGCAGCCTCTGATAAACCGAATAGGAATGTTCGCCGTCTCCGGTTCTTGCCCATGCACAAAGCCTGTGGCATATCGACCAGCCGGTCGAGCCGTCTCCTCTCTCGGTGAGCGAAACCTTAGCCGCTTCAATCCATTCCGGTGTTTCCGAATTAATTACCGTTCCCGGATAAAGTCCGACAAGCTGAGATATGTGCCTGTGCTTATATTCACCGATTTCTCCGTATTTATTTTCCTCTCTGTATTCCTTTATCTGCCCGGACTCGCCTACCTGTACCGGATCAAGTTTATCGACCTGCTCTTTAAGGAGCTTTATCAGCGGATCGTCTTCTTTTCCGAGCAACTCTGCACACCTGATGGTAAGCATGTGGTTTTCGTAAACCATCTGCTGGTCAAAGGCACATCCGACTGTCTGATAATATTCACCGTTATGCCTTTGCTCAGGAGAAGCGGAATGGTATACAAGGTATTTGCCGTCGGTTTTTCTAAGACACTTTGACAGAAACTTTGCCATACCGTAAAGCGCCGGATAGGCATGCTTTTCAAGTATTTCCCTGTCCCTTGTAAAATCGTAGTAGTCGTAGAATAAAATTGACGTGAATGCTCCGGTTCCCGGTCCCGAGTGACTGTTTACCGATGCCCCTGAAATACTGTAAGGCCATGCACCTGTACCTATAGTCCAGCCGTTTTTGCCTTTTCCGCATTCCTCGATGTCCGGTGCGCCTATCTGTTTAAGATAATTGTCGGCATTGATTTCCGCCGCTTTTCTGAACGCCTCATTATAATCGGAATAGCTTTTGAACAGTCCGATGAGATTAGTGTTGAAAGCCGGCCAGTAATTCATCTGCTGATTTATATTGTGCCAATATCCCGCACTCCACGGTGCACTTTCGTACATATTCCATATTCCCTGAAGATTTGCCGGCAGGCAGCCTTCCCTTGACGAGGCAATAAGCAGATATCTGCCGTACTGAAATACAAGTTCCTCAAGATATCTGTTTTCTTTTCCTTCCTTATATTCTTTAAGCATCTCATCCGTTGCCTCATCGGGGCTGTATTTTCCTCCGAGGTCTAAGCTCACTCTTGAAAAATATTCCGAATGATCAGCTATATGATCGGCTTTGAGCTGTGTGTAGCTTTTGCTCATTGCTAACTGGAGATATCTGCTCACCTTTTCGTGCGGATAACTGTTTTTGTCGGTTTTATCGTCTTTATCGGCAAGAAAAACATGTTCGTCCATAACGTAGTTTGTTCCGACAGCCATGATTATCAATGCTTCGTTTGCACCCGTAACACGTATTTGTCCGTTTTCGCCGTTTTCGTCATTCTCGGAAACAAGCGTTCCGCCTGTCGGTATAACGGCGGTCTGTCCCTCAAAATTTATCCCATACCAATGCATTTTGCCGGAAATGGTTATGCGGTTTCCTTCTGCTACCGATTTTCCGCTTTTGCCCTTTCCGTCTCCCGGAACAGTCAGGTAATCTTTTACGTACGGAACCCTGACTTTCAGAGTAAAGTCAAGTTTTCCCTCGCTTTCGCAGGTAAACCTCATTACAAGCACCTTATCGGGATAACTTGCAAAATATTCTCTGCCGTAGCTTATTCCATCGCTTTTGTACCCGACCGACACAACCGCATTGTCAAGCGAAAGCTCACGCCTGTACTGCGTAACGTTTTTATGATCAAATGTTATTTCGATCTCCGCAAAGCTGTTGAGTCCTTCACGGTTAGATGACGGTCTGCCGGGCTCATCCGACCCTTTTCCGTAAGGATTTGCAAGACTGTTTTCGGTAACCTGGACTTTTTCCGTGTCGAACCTGCCGAAAACGTTGGCTCCGAGATATCCGCAGCCTATCGGGAGCGACATTCCCTCCCATCCCTCGTTTGAATTTTCCGCCGGTTGAAAGTACTGAAGCTTCATTGGTTTCTGATTTACTGCCATAATTCGTTTCCGCCTTTCTGCTCGGATTTTTACAAAGGATTTTCCTTAAATAATATATAACATTTTTTGGGACGTATGTCAATGATAAATCTGTTTCTGACCGAAATTTTACAGTATTCTTCAAAGAAACCGTTTTCCTGACTGTGACAATTTTTCCTGCTCGGAAACAATTTTGTTTAACGAATTTCTGTTCAGTGCAATAAGGTAAAAAATTTGTATTTTTTCAAAAAACATATTGACAAACATCTATATATATGGTATTATATAGACGATCATCAATATGAAATCAATAAAAGGAGTAAGGAGAAAAAATGGATGAAAGTGAAGTCGCGCTGATCTGTAAAGCATTCAGCGACATGAACAGGATCAGAATAATCAAGTCACTGTCAAAGGGCAGCAAATGCGCAAACGAAATTCTCAGCGAACTTGATATAACCCAGCCGACGCTGTCGCACCACATGAAAATTTTATCAGGCTGCGGAATTGCGGTAACAAAACGGGACGGAAAAAATACCGTCTACACTCTTTGTTGCAGACGGCTTGGCCAGTTCAAGGCGTATATTGCAGCACTTGAATGTGTGAAAAATCCGCTTTCTGACTGTCCGGAAAATACTCCCGACAACGGACAGAAAAACTGATGCCAAACCCATTTTCCATATAAAAATATCTCTGAAAACAAACTTCGTTTGACGTAAATAATCAAAAAAGCGTATATATTTACCGAAAAAATGCAAAAAAGTTGTACATACGGAAAACAAGTTACTTAACTATGAGAGTTTAATAATAAACTAACCCGTAGCCTCAGAATTCCGTTAAAAAAGACTGCTAACCGGCAATTCATAACATCAACTTCCGGTATTTGATTTTCAGAGGTGACTGCAAAACCAAAAAACACTTTACAGGAGAAATTATGAACAAAAGCAAACTCGTTATAAAAATAGCCGCACCGATGCTGGTTATAGCAGTAATAATCGGAATGCTGCTCTACAAGACAGAAAGCAAAAAGGACGCCGTAAACCCGGACCTTGAGAATCCTCTGGAAATAACCGCCGTTGATATGGAAGCTCTGAAATCTCACGGATTGCCGATTATTCTCGACTTCGGTTCGGACACCTGTCCGCCCTGCCGTGAAATGCACCCCGTACTGGTTTCACTCAACGAAAAATATCAGAATAAAGCACTTATACATTATATAAATCTCAGTTATCCGGTAGAGGGTGCTTCACAGTTTCCTCTTCAGTATACTCCTACGCAGTTCTTTTTCAATGCCGACGGAACTCCGTTTGTTCCCGGAGATGAGCTTTCGGAAAAACTTGATTTCCGGTATTACAGCGACAGAAACAGCGGTCAACTTGTTTATATGGTACACATCGGAGCCCTCTCGGAATCCGAGCTTGAAATGATACTTGCAGAAATGGGGGTGAAATGATGCCGGAAAACTGGTTAAACAGCATTGCCGACCTTATCGGAACCGGCATCATCCCTGCTCTTGTTTTTTCCTTTATCGCAGGTGTGCTGACTTCATTTACCCCATGCTCCCTTTCAAGCATTCCGCTGATAATAGGTTTTGTCGGCGGTACAGGAGAAAAAAACACAAAAAGGGCTTTGTTTTATTCTGCCGTTTTTGCGGCGGGCGCTTCGGTCACATTTGTTACACTCGGTGTTATCGCCGCACTTGCCGGCAAACTGATCGGAACCTTTTCGAATGTATGGTACATAATTCTCGGCGTAATTATGATACTTATGGCTTTTCAGACTTACGGCATATATAATTTCGTTCCATCGTCGTATCTTGTTTCAAAAAACACCAAAACCGGCGCTGCGGGTGCGTTCATTGCCGGTATTCTCAGCGGAGTTTTTTCTTCTCCCTGCTCAACCCCCGTGCTTGTTGCACTGCTTGCGGTAGTTGCCGGACGCGGAAGTCTTGTTTTCGGAATTATTCTTATGATTCTGTATTCTGTCGGTCACAGTACCCTGACTCTTATTGCCGGTACTTCAGTCGGTTTTGTGCAAAAACTGAAATCCGGAAGCAAATATATAATTCTGTCGAAAGTTCTGAATATTGTCCTGGGAACGGCTATCCTGCTTATCGGGCTGTATATGTTCTGGCTTGCATTCTGAAAAAGCAGCATGTTCATTCAGGACAGACGTTACCCGTAAGATTTACATCTCACCCGCAAAGGCTACTACGGAAAATTTTATGCCAAAACAGGTAAACAAACTAAGATCAACAGTTTGCAGCATTTGAGGTTTTATTCAGACTTACAATAACAGCTTATCCGGTTATAAATTTCGGATTTTATAAAAAACAAGAAAAACCAAGGTCAGATTAATGAGGTGAACCCAAAAGTTTATCCACTTTTGCGGTGCACATCAAACTCTCTGATCTTGGTTTTTATATTTTTAACGAAATTCAGAAATCGGATGCCTGCTGTAACTGACTTGTTTTAAATATTTCATCTTAAATTTACGTCAGACAGAAAAAACCGTAATAAGCCGTTATTTACAGAAATTTTCGATGTAATTGAGTATCGCCGACGAAACAATTTCAACCGCTTTATCTCTTCCGCTGACTTCATTTACGGCTGTTGTTTTGTTTTCAAGGTTTTTGTAAACCGAGAAAAAATGGCGCATTTCATCAAAAATATGCGACGGAAGCTGATCTATGTCTGTATACTTGTTGTACATTGGATCATTGAACGGTATCGCAATTATTTTTTCATCGTTTCTGCCGTTGTCTATCATTGAAATAACGCCGATCGGATATGCTCTTACAAGCGTCAGCGGTTCTATCGGCTCAGAACACAGCAGTAAAACATCAAGCGGGTCATTGTCGTCTCCGTATGTTCTGGGAATGAAACCGTAGTTTGCCGGATAGTGCGTTGACGTATAGAGGATGCGGTCAAGTATTATAAAACCGGTCTCTTTGTCAAGCTCGTATTTTTTCTTGCTTCCTTTTGAAATCTCTATCACGCATATAAAATCCGTAGGGGTTATGCGTTTGGGTGAAATGTCGTGCCAGATATTTGACATATTTTTTCCTTTCATTTATAAGGCAAAAACGGGAAAAGCAGTCAGCCCCGCAACTGCCTGCAAGAGTTTCTGTATATATTTTACCATCATGCGCGTTTTTTGTCAACACCGGGCAGTGAAATCAGCATTCCGGGTTTTACCGAAGAAACAGTGTATAAACATTTGCCTTTTTTCTCTGCCGGAAGCTTTACTCCGTCTGCATACACAAAGCTAAGCTTTGACTGCGAATAAACTCCGAGTGTGCCGCCGCATACAGTTTTGTAAAGATTATCCGATATTTCCACAAGCGTTACGGGTGTCATATATTTCCCGATAATACCCAGAACCGCCTTTCCGTTTTTTACCGGAACGAATATGTAAAGTCTGAAATCATCGTGATTTTCAAGTTTTACCGAAAAAGCGTCGGGCATGATCTTTCCCGCAAACCAGTCATAGCATACGTATTTTCCGTCGGGAAGCAGCATATCGCCCGATGAAATTTCAGCAAATACCGTTTTTTCGTTTTCGCTTACGTTGAAAACAGCAAGCACTCCGCAGTCACGGTGTTTTCCGAACAGCTTGAATGCTTTTCCCGACCTTTCCGGATCGCTCATAAGTGAATCGGGAGAAGGAAGCGGCGGATTTTGCATACGCAGAATTTTTCCGAATTCAGTGACTATCGGCATAATGGTCTCTCTTACAGAGCTTCCGAGCTCATCCGAAACATATACCGGTCCTCCGCTCATCGCTCTCAGCACTGCGTTTTTAACTGCCTGACCGTCGCATGACCACCACATATCCCAGTCTCCGTAGTATACGCACCCCTGAAACAGAGAATTGTATCCGCACTGAAGTATGTGCCGTATAAACCACTGTCTGTCCATCGGCTGAAAATCTCCGCTGAAACGGCAGACTGATGAGGTCGGGCGGTTCCAGAAGCACTCCGACGGCATACACATACAGTTGATCATCTCCATGTCAAAATTTGCTCCGACAGAAGCTTCTATCGCTTTGTGAACGTTTTCAGCCGCTTTGCCTATCGGCATAATGTTTTTGTAGTTTGTTCGCAAAAATCCCTGGTTATCGACCTTTACAAATGTTGCTCCGCACTCACGGTAAAAGGAATGCTGGATGTTATAATATTCAAAAGCTTTTGCAGTTTCCGGTGAATGAACAAGTTTGCCGGCCGCAGAATAAACAAGAAGATCTTTGTGATTTTGTGCAATTTCTCCTGCCGGATCTATGCCGTTCCAGTAACCGGTAGTGGGATGCCAGATACCCGTTTCTATTCCGTAAACGTCGCGCAGTTCTTTTATCACGCCTTTCAGTCCCTTTTCAAAGCGTTTTCCGTCCGCTTCGAAACGGTACAGCTCTCTTGAATGCATGGTTTGCCTGTTAATCGACGGTACATCTCCCCACATATCGTCAAGAATAAACCATCTGACCGGAATATCCTTGTCTCTGAATTCTTTTGCTTTTTCAATTATTCCGTCATGCGTTACGTCCATGTGAAATGCGTCCCAGCTGCACCAGCCGAGATATTCGAGTTTTTCCGGATATCTTCTGCCTTCTCTTAACTGATACGGCTTTCCGAGTGCATCAAAAGCCTTTTTTGTCACGTCGGAAACCAATCTGTAAGGATTATCTCCTATTCCGAAAACCGCCGCAACACCGTCGCAGAAATTGCGGAGATCGTTAGACCACAGGTACAGCTGAAGCCCGTTTCCCGATCCTCTGAAATTGCTTTTGAATATCTTGTCGCAAACAGGAAGTGCGTAAACAAAATCACTCTTTCGCTTGCAAAGCAGACCTTGGATTTTTTCCGGCGGCAATTTATCAGCCGTGTCGGAAAAAACCGTGTCGCACCAGAATTCACAGCGAAGCCGGTTTGCCGCATACTTTAAAGTTTCGGGTAGTTCACCGAAAGTAATAACTACCGCTTCCTCGGGATGAAAATGTGCTCCGAAATTTCTTCGGCCGGGATCTCCGCTTGTGTATCCTGCTTTTAATTTAAGAACGGCGTAAGCATCTGAAAGCTCAAAAGAAAGTTCAGCGTAAGCACTGCCGTCCGGAGCTTTAAACCCATAGATTTTGACAGATTCTGGGTTTTCCGGATGTCCGGAATTACTGTCTGACGTCCGGTATTTCTCGGAAAGTACAATGTATTCGGGCTCTTCCGAGTTGATTCTTATCTTTACCGAAATATTTTCTGTCAGCATTCCGGCAAGCAAATCCGACGGTTTAACCATGTTCAGCCTCCTTTGGCAGCAAAAAATCCTGCCGCTTTAAGCGTAAAAATTACTCTTTGACTGTATTTTACCTTTAACAACCCAATTTGTCAACAACAGATTTTCAAAAACATGACAAAAAAACGAAAAATTAAGAATTTTTCACTTGACTTAATTTTTATTTGATAATAACATAATACTAAACGGTTACAAACAAAAATTGCCGCGGTAAACTGCGGCAAAATATGGAGCTGGTGATGTGACTTGAACACACGACCTGCTGATTACGAATCAGCTGCACTACCGACTGTGCTACACCAGCGATCACCGTGAAATTATATCACAGTTTCTTTTTTTTGTCAAGCGTTTTCGGGAAAAATATTTGTCCGGATACAATGTGCGTGTAGCGGTACGGGCAAAGAAAGATTTTCGGAAAACACAAGAAATTCAGAAAGCAATTCATGTTCAGATAAAAACGGCGGATGCCGGTCTGTCACCAAATTAAAAGGAGAAAAACAGTGAATTTAACCGATTTACACACAGTAAAGGATTTATGTAACCGGTTCGGTTTCGGAGTCAAGAAAAAATTCGGGCAGAATTTTATTATCGATGCAAAAATTCCGGACATTATTTCAAGCACCGCAGAGGGAAAATGCGCACTTGAAATAGGTCCCGGTATCGGAACTCTTACCGAGGCTCTCTGCCGCAGATGCGAAAAGGTGGTTTCGGTGGAAATCGACCGGACGCTTGAAAAGCTTCTTGATTTCACCGTCGGTGATTTTTCAAACCTGAAAGTGGTTTTCGCGGATGTAATGAAAACCGATATTCTTTCGCTCTGCCGTGAAGAGTTCGGTGACAAAAAAGTCTGCGTCTGCGCAAATCTTCCGTATTACGTTACAAGTCCGGTACTTCTTTTGCTTATGGAATGCGGTTTCCCGTTTGAAAGCATAACGGTAATGGTTCAGAAAGAAGTTGCCGACAGGCTTTGTGCCGATCCCGGCACTCCCGAATACGGAGCCATTACTCTTACCTGCCGGCGCTACGGCAGGCCCGTAAAGCTTGCAGACGTACCGAAAACTTCGTTCTACCCCGTTCCGGGAGTCGATTCGGCCGTCGTCAGCATTATTCCGGCGGAAAAAGAAGAAATATACTGCAAAGACGAAGAACTTCTTACAAAGGTCATACGGGCTTCATTCAATCAAAGGCGGAAAACCCTTGTCAATGCTTTAAGCTCCGGACTTGCTCTCAAAACAAAAGAAGAATACGAGAAGATAATAGTTTCATGCGGACACAGAGCTGACGTGCGCGGAGAAAAACTTTCTCTTTCGGATTTTGCAGAAATAGTGAATAATATGTAAAAAGTTATTGCGATGCCGAAAACAGTATTGAAAAACGGCAAAATTTATAGTATAATGTATACTGGGTGGGGATTGGATTTCCCGTAACCTGAACAGTAAGTTTCAAAAAATAATTCACATAAAAGGAGAAAAGCGCTATGACAAACAACAAAAAAGTGCTCGCCTGGATTGACGAGATGGCTGCAATGACAAAGCCCGACAAAATCGTCTGGATTGACGGTAGCGAAGAGCAGGCAGAACAGCTCAGAGCCGAGGCATGCTCAACCGGCGAAATGATAAAACTCAACCAGGAGCTTCTTCCCGGATGCTATCTGCACCGCACCGCTGTCAACGACGTTGCCAGAGTTGAGGACAGGACTTTCATCTGCACAAGAAAAAAAGAAGATGCCGGTAACATCAATAACTGGATGGATCCGAAAGAATGCTACAAGAAGCTTTCCGCTCTGTTTGAAGGCTCAATGAAAGGCAGAACAATGTATGTTATCCCCTATTCAATGGGAGTTGTCGGTTCTGACTTTGCAAAGATCGGTATCGAACTTACCGACTCTATTTACGTTGTTCTCAACATGCTGATAATGACAAGAGTCGGAACAGAAGTTGTCAAGGCTCTCGGAGAAGACGGAGACTTCGTTAAAGGTCTTCACGCCCGTGCCGATATCGACGAAAACAACCGTTATATCGTTCACTTCCCCGAAGACAACACCATCTGGTCAGTTAACTC
This sequence comes from uncultured Clostridia bacterium, assembly GCA_944391815.1. GTDB lineage: Bacteria > Bacillota > Clostridia > Oscillospirales > CAG-272 > SIG673. The sequence continues at coordinate 42,438 of CALXUV010000016.1, forward strand.
CGGTTACGGCGGAAACGTTCTGCTCGGCAAAAAGTGCTTTGCTCTGCGTATTGCTTCCTACCTCGGACGTAAAGAAGGCTGGATGGCTGAGCACATGCTCATCCTCGGTCTTGAATATCCCGACGGCGACATAAAGTACATTTGTGCTGCTTTCCCGTCAGCTTGCGGAAAAACCAACCTCGCTATGCTTATTCCGCCGGAATTCTATGCTAAAAAAGGCTACAAAGTATGGTGCGTAGGTGACGATATTGCTTGGCTCAGAGTCGGTTCCGACGGACGTCTGTGGGCGGTAAACCCCGAGAACGGTTTCTTCGGTGTCGCTCCGGGTACAAACGAAAAATCCAACCCCAACGCTCTCGCAACAACAAAGAGAGATACTATTTTCACAAACGTTGTTCATAACCTTGAAAACAACACCGTTTGGTGGGAAGGACTCGACAATAATCCTCCGAAAAAAGCTGTTGACTGGAAGGGCAATCCTTGGGACTACCGTAAATACGACAAAAAAGACAAGTCCACCTGCGGCGCTCATCCCAACTCACGTTTCACCGCTAAGGCTATCAACTGCCCCTGCATCTCTTCTGAATTCAACAATCCCGCAGGAGTTCCGATTTCTGCTATCGTATTCGGCGGACGCCGTGCGAAGACTGCTCCGCTGGTATATCAGTCAACCAGCTGGCAGAACGGTGCTTTCATCGGTTCCATCATGGCTTCCGAAACAACTGCTGCCGCAGCCGGAGCTGTCGGTGTAGTTCGCCGTGACCCGATGGCTATGCGTCCGTTCGTCGGTTACGACATGGGTGACTACTGGGCACACTGGCTCGCTATGGGAACAAAGATTCCGCATCCTCCGAAGATATTCCATGTCAACTGGTTCCGTACCGACGACGAAGGAAACTTCATCTGGCCGGGATTCGGTGACAATATGCGTGTTCTTATGTGGATTCTTGACCGTTGCGCAGGCAAGGTAGACGCTGATATCACTCCTATCGGATACATCCCGAAGGCAGAAGATATCAACATCGAAGGTCTTGATATCTCTCTTGATACCATTAAAGATCTTCTTACCATCGACAAAGAGTCGTGGCTTGCCGATGTTGAAAACATCAAAGCATTCTACAAACAGGTCGGTGACAGAGTTCCGCAGACCATGTACGATGAGCTTGCTGCTCTCGAAGCACGTCTTAAGGCGTAATCCCACATCAGATATAAAACGTGGCATCGTATAACAAAGTCAGTTATCTACCACCATAAACCAAAACCAGCCTCGTTCTTTGCGAATGAGGCTGGTTTTTTGTACATTTAAGCAGAGCATTTTCAGACCAAAATCTGAAAACAGTATCCTTTTTTAATAAAAGCAAAAAATAAAGTTACACAGAAAGTAAAATATATGACTGATCATTCCGTAACAAAATAACTTTTCAGAAAATCAGTAAAAATACCTGATTCCGTCATCTACTTCGGTTCGGTACAGTTTCACTCCGAAAACTTTTTCAGCGATTCCGGAGCTGTAAATCTCTTCCGGACTTCCTTCAGCAAAAATACTGCCGTCCTTTATAACTGCAACTTTATCGGCATACCTCAGTGCCATCGGAAGATCGTGAAGCACCGCAAATACGGCTTTTCCCTCCTCTGCCATAAGACGTGCACGATTCATAAGCTGTAATTTGCTTGAAGCATCGAGAAAGGTTGTCGGTTCATCAAGCAGAATGTTTCCCGCTTGCTGTGCTATTACCATCGCTATACTTGTCTTTTGTAAAAGTCCCCCCGACAGCTGAGACGTTTTTCTGTCGGCAAGATCTGAAAGATTCATGGTATTTACAGCTTCTTCACTAATATCACGGTCGGACTGCGTGAAAATATGCGGAAAAGGAAGATGCGGATACCTGCCGCAAAGAACTGTTCTGAATACGGTCAGATCTGACGGCGACTTCATCTGTGCAAGGTATGCGACTTTCTTTGCAGTTTCACGTCTGCCAAGTGTTTTTACATCCGTACCGTCAACCTTCACGGTGCCGCTGTAAGGCATAAGTCCGGCAACTGACCTGAGCAAAGTCGTTTTACCGCAGCCGTTGAGCCCTGCAACTACCGTTATTTTACCGTCAGGCACTGTAAGAGAGATATCTGAAAGTACTCTGTTTTTTCCGTACGAAGCGGAAATACTGCATATTTCTATCATATTTCCTGCCCCTTTCTGTCACGGAAGAGGAAGAAAAGAAAAACAGGTCCGCCGATAAACGACATTATTATTCCTGCCGGTATTTCATGAGGTCTGAATATTATCCTTGCCAGAACATCGCAAACTGTCACAAAACATCCCCCTGCCACGGCAGTAACCGGTAACATTACCTTGCTTTCGCTTCCGGTGAATTTTCTGACCGCCGACGGCACTACAAGTCCGACAAAGCCGAGAAGTCCTGCAAAGCTTACGCTCGCACCGCTCAGACACGCCGCAGTGATAAGCAGAATACTGCGCATCCGCCTGACGTTCATCCCGACTCCCGAAGCTGAGTCATCACCGAGGGTTATTACATCAAGTTCGTTGCCAAGCAACATAGAAAGAACAAGAGCTATAACTATCAGGATTCCGGCGGGAAGTAATCTTGCTGACGATACCGCGGAAAATCCACCCACCCGGAAGTCCGACGACATAAGTCCGACATCGGGACTTAACGATACAACAGCCTCGCTTATCGCCGTGAAAAAACTGCTTATTGCCACTCCGCCGAGTATCACCGTAACCTTCCCCGCCGATGTTTTTTCAGCAACAAAAGCAAGCAAAAGCACGGTAACCATCGCACCCAGAAACGACATTCCGGCTATTGTCCATCCGGAAACCGCACCGACTGCAAAGCAGATATTGACAGCAAGTCCGGCGCCGGCATTGACGCCGATTATACCCGGAGAGGCAAGCCTGTTAGCCAGAACTGCCTGAATGATCGCACCCGAAACCGCAAGTCCTGCGCCTGCAAGAAGGCAGGCGACCGTTCTCGGCAGCCTTGAATACAGAATGATTCTCGCTTCCGGAGTACTGCGTTCTCCGGAAAACAAAACAGATATAATCTGTGCCGGAGTAACCCTTACCGTACCGACGCATATACTCAGCACCGTTGCTGCTGCGAAAACTGCCGAGAGGCACAGGACGAAAATTTTTATGTCAGTTATTTTCCCACGAGAGGAGATTTGCAAGTTTTTCATATGATTCGCCCCATTTTGCGTTAGGTTTCAGATTGAACATGCGGTTTTCAAGGTAATACAGCCTGCCCTCTTTTACCGCCGACAGCTCTTTCAGAGCAGGATTGTCACCGAAAAATTCTTCGGTGTACGCAACAATACCTTCTTTGTCCGCCCCGACCTCAACTACAAATATAAAATCGGGATTTTCTTTTATTATTGTCTCGGCGCTCAGCGTTTCCAGCAAGGTAGTCTCACTGTCTGCAATGTTTACGCAGCCGAGAGCTTTCAGCATCTCTCCCGTGACATTTCCCTCACTGCCTTTTGCACGGACACTCATTGCGGAAATACGCATCAGCAGCACCTTCGGCGGCTCGGAATCTGCCGTTTGTTCTTTGAACTGTCCGATCACCGAATTTACTTTTTCCTGAATATCAGTACCGTATTTTTTGTACAGATCGCTTCTTCCCGTTATATCGGTGCATATTTTAAGCATTCTTAAATAGTCATCAAATGTCTGAACATCAAAATACGCAACGGTAATTCCGGCATTTTCCAGCTTTTCTTTCATGTTTATATTGGCGGTAGTGGAAGCGCTGGCTATTACAAAATCCGGATCGCTTGCCCAAAGCAGCTCTTCGTTCGGCGATTTTGTGTTTCCGAGATTTACCGCATCAATGTCGAGTCCGAAATCATCCCATGCGTCATCAGCAGTTGCAACTACGCTTCCGCCTGCAAGACACCATATATCCGCAAAGCTTCCGAGCAATGCCGCCACCCTTTCCGGACTGTCAACAGTTACACTTCTTCCGAGGTCATCGGTAAAAGTATATCCGTCGCCGTCATCGCTCGTTGTATCTTTACAGCCGGTAAAAAACGCTGAAAATATAATTAACAGCACCATCGCAAGTGTGATTTTTTTCATATCAGCAGCTTGCTCCGCCCTTTACATTTTTCTCAAGTGCGGCTTTTTTGTCAAAGTCGGCTGAAAGAAGCTTGCTTTCAACATAATCAAAGCCCAGCCTGTCTATTGTATCGGCAAAACGTTCTCCGGTAATTCCCTCACTGCGGTAGAAGAGAAGCGCCCTTTCCACCATATCGATTACCTCTTCCTCGCTTGTAAGAATTCTTGACAGCGGTTTACCCATTGCGACCTTTTTGCCCCAGCGTCCGCCAACGAATATCTTATAACCGTCCCTGTATTCTTCAAAAGCTCCGAACGGACATTTGCTTACGCATCTTCCGCAGTGGTTACACTCATTGGGATCAATGTAAATCTTTCCGTCAACAACCTTTGCCAGCTTAATCGGACAAGCCTTTTCTATCTGACAGACCTTGCATCCTCTGCATTTTGCATAATCAATCACAGGGATACGCTGACCGACTATACCCAGATCGTTAAGATCCGGTTTTACGCAGTTATTGGGACAGCCGCCGACTGCGATCTTGAATTTATGGGGCAACGTAACTCCGTGATATCCCTCATAAAATTTGGTATGAAGCTTTTCGGAGAGTCCGAACGAGTCAAGAAGACCGTACTGACAGGTTGTTCCCTTACAGGAGACCACAGGTCTGACAAGGCTTCCTGTTCCTCCCGTATCAAGTCCCTTGGATTTGAGGAATTCTATCAGCTCCTCGATATTATCATATTTTACGCCCTGTATTTCAAGCGTAAGTCTTGTCGTCATGGTAACGCTTCCGCTTCCGTATTTTTCCGCCGCCTCAGCAATTATCCTGTGCTCCTGAGCTGTTATTTTTCCGTTTCTTGTTATGACTCTTACGTTGAATACATCATCGTATCTCTTGTCCTGAAGGCATCCGAGTCCCTTTACCCTCTTTATTTCTTCAGGCGAAAGCTTTCCGCCGGCTCTTTTTACCTTGACTTTATTGAATGTCAGACCGCCTTCAAGCACATATGTGTTTTCAAATCCGAGATTTTTCAGCTTGTTCTGGAGGAAATAAGCTCTTTTTCCTCTTGTGCAGACAAGTAAAAGCTTGTCCGTTAATGAAAACTTCTCTTTTGCCTCTTCAGCATTGCCGAGATCAACAGAAAATGCTCCCGGAATGGTTGCGGCTTTCGTAACGTCTACCACCTTGAAGCCGTTTGCCTTTCCTGCGGCGTATTCAGCCGGTGTAACGGTTACAAACTCGCCTGACATTTTGTTTTCAAGAATGTAACATGCCGCCGTGAACGGATGAATAGCCGTCGAGAACGGCGGAGCATATGAAAAGTCCATATAGTCAAAATCGTGAACCGTAAGCCCTGCGGATATGCCGGTTACCGCTATATCCGTAACTTTATCGACTTCTCCTTTTCCCAGCACCTGAATTCCGAGAAGTTTTTCGGTATCTGCTTCCGCTATGAGTTTTATTATGAAGAAAGATGAATCCGGATAATAGTGAGCTTTATCATCACAAACACAAACAACTGTTATCGGTTTCAGTCCGGCATCAACTGCCTGTTTTTCGGTCAGTCCCGTTCTTCCGGCACTGAGATCTTTACTCAGCTTTATTACCGCCGTACCGAGTACTCCCGGATAAGAACGCGATTTTCCGGAGATGTTTTTTGCAAGACTTCTGCCGACGATGTTGGCAGTTGAGCCCATCGCAGACCACTGCGGCTTTCCGGTTATACGGTTTTTAACCATTGCGCAGTCTCCGACCGCATATATATCTTTTACGTTGGTGCGCTGATATTCATCAGTTATTATCAGTCCTTTTTCGGTAGCAATACCGCTTCCCACGGTATAAGAGGTTTCGGGCTTGACTCCTACGGCAAGAATTACTATTTCAGCGGAAAATTCCCCGACATCGGTTTTGACTCCGCTTACCTGTCCGGAACCGAGAATTTTCTCTACCTTTGCTCTGAGAACTACATTTATTCCAAGTCCTGCGTAATGGCGGCGCACATAGTCAGCCATTTCGTAGTCAAGTATATTTACAAGCAGCTGGTCAGCCATATCAAGAACGGTGACAGAAAGCCCGAGTCTGAAAAGATTTTCTGCCATTTCAAGCCCTATGAATCCCGCACCTACAACCACAGCCTTCTTTACCTGTGTGTTTTTTACGTAGTCCCTTATAGATACTGCATCGTCAGGGGTACGCACGGTAAATACACCTTTGTTTTCAGCGCCCTCTGTGGGAGGCACAAAAGGATTTGCACCTGTTGCCAAAACAAGATTGTCATATTTTACGGTGAGTTCCGAATCATTAGTAAGGTCGGTAACTTTCACCGTTTTTTCGTCAGGCTGAATTGATGTAAGTTTATGCTGAGTGAAAACCTTGACGCCTGTCAGACTTTCAAACGCCTCAGGAGTATTCACAACAAGTTCTTCTCTTGACTCAATTTCTCCTCCTACGTAGTACGGAAGCCCACATCCTGCGTAAGAAATATCTTTTCCGGCGGTATAGATCACCACTTCAGAATTTCTGTCTTCCCTTTTCAGCTTAGCCGCTGTTTTTGTTCCGGCGGCAACTCCGCCGATTACTACTGTTTTCATAGCACTCTCCTTTTCGGCATTAACTCTTCTCATAAAATGCGATAAATTACTATTGCATTGAATGTTATGTACTAATAATGTAAATTCGTCTCATTATGTTCCATTTTAGCATATTGTTTTGAACAAATCAACAATAAACCTCTCTGCGACATTAATACTCAAAACGGAATACTGCCATCAGCCATTAAAATGCAAAAAAGGAAAACCGACTCTGAAAATAATTACTGTTGATTTGCTATCTTTAATTATTTAAATTACTTTACCCTTGACACTACTGACGTTTTATCAGAACGGAAATCCGCCTCCGACACCGATAAGCTCTCCGGTAATAAACGAAGCTTTTTCAGAAGCCAGAAACAAAACCGTTTCGGCAACGTCATCCGGAGTACCGAGCCTCATAAGCGGAGTGTTTTCCGCAAGTTCTTTGAGCGCATCCTCACTTAAATTTGAATTCATATCGGTTTCAATTACACCCGGAAGAACACAGTTTACGGTTATTCCGGAAGGTCCGAGCTCCTTCGACAATGCCATAGTGAGTCCGGAAATTCCCGCTTTTGCCGCCGAATACGCCGCCTCACACGAAGCTCCGAGTTTTCCCCAGACCGAACCAATATTTATAATTCTTCCGCTTTTCGCCGAAACCATCCCCGGTATAACTTCACGGCAGGTATAAAAACACGAAGAAAGATTTGTGTCGATCAGATTTTTCCACTCGGCATCCGTCATATCGCTTAAAAGCCCGAAATAGGAAATTCCGGCATTGTTTACAAGAATGTCAGTGCTCCCTGAATACTCTCTTATGTGTCTGAATGCTTCCTTTACCTTATTCGGATCAGAAACATCACACTTTACTGCCGAAATACCGTACTCCGATTTCAGTCGGTTTGCCGCGTCGTCACTTGATTTATAAATCACCGTCACGTTATAACCGTTTTCGGCGAATTTTCTGGCGCAAGCAAGACCAATGCCTCTCGTTCCGCCTGTAATAACTGCGTTTTTCATTTTATCTTTGCGGCAGGACGTAAATTTTAACGCCCCCGTCCTTTCGATTTATAAAGAATTCCGCCCGGTACTCTCCGAAAAAATAAAGACGGATTAAAATAAGCCAAGCGGATTACTTCTATTATATATTATCTTTTGTCAATTTTCAAGTGTGTTTATCATGCTTGTTCAATAAAAAGTTAATTTGAACATACTATAGACAATTCAGGCAAAAAAGTCTGATTGGCATAAATTCAAATTTGTATTTTACAGAAACTTCCGGAAAGCATATTTTTTTACCGTAATTTAGATTTTCATAAGAAGTTTTAGTTTGTTATGAAAGTTTGTTGTGAAAATCAAAAACATTTTCAATACAGCAATTATTATCTTTAATAAGATACCATATGACAATTCTTATGCACTTACAAACAAAAAAACGAAATATCAACTGATAAAAATTCTTGAACATATTCAAATGCACTTGCAAGCATAATTCAAATTAAACACACTTTTACCCAAATGCAGTTAAATCGGAACTCGCTCTGATTAATCAAAAAAATCAAGCTGACCGAAAACCGTAAACCTACAATATTCGTTAGGTCAGAGATTTCCATATAATCAAACAACAAAATAAATTACTGCGTTCAGTAGCGCAGTAACCGCAACGCCGGCTGCAAACCAAAGAAATGACAAATTTATTTTATGCCGCTCAGGCTCAAATACACTGCTGAGCGAATACTCATGTTCAGGTATTTCGGAAATCAGCCGATTAGCTTCATTAATTAGATCACGTTCCTTGACAACGCTGTTTTTCAACTGATTATTCACAATAAAAAACGCTTCCTCAAAAATTTCACTTCCGGTATTTCTCACATATACCACATTTTTTCTGCAACCCTTGATCATTTATTCTCCTCCTGGAAAATTCCGATTTCCTTTAAAGTACATCTTACCTTTACCGTATAACTTCAAGCGGATTATTGACCGGAAAAACGCCGGTTAATCAAGCTGATTAACAAGTTTTATTGAACTTTCAGATTTTTACGCATGAAAAGCAGGTATTGTATTTTAAGCGTGATTTCATTTATTAAAATATCGGATGTTTCCGGATTTTCCGATAAATCCAATCAACTACAACGTAGCATAGAGCCTAAAATCCAATAATCGGAAACGAAAAATTCAAAATTTTACTCTTTCTGATTAATTCGTTTTTTTCAGGGAATAATATAACCGTCAGCGTTACATACCGCAAAGAAGGTCACCCTTTCTCTGCCCCTATAAGTGAGGAATATCAAATGAAAAAATTTCTAATTATTTTACTTTCGCTGACGATCGCCGCATTCGTAACTCTTTCGTTCGCAAGATTTACCATGGATGAAGAACTTGAAATTTACGACAAAACGCTGAGACTTCATATACCCGCTAATTCCGATTCGGAAATTGACCAAAATGTAAAACTGAAGGTAAGAGACGAAATATTAAAGCTGCTTGAAAAGCCTCTTTCTTACTGCGAGTCGCGCGATGAAGCAGCCGAAGTAGTGCAAAATATGACAAAAGACATAGAATTTACAGCAAACAAAGTGCTTTCGGACAACGATCTTGACTACAAAGCAACCGCAAACCTTACAACTGAGTATTATCCCGAAAAAAGTTACGGCGATATAACGCTTCCGGCAGGAACCTACCGTTCACTAAAAATAGAACTTGGAAAGGCCGACGGTCAGAACTGGTGGTGTATGCTTTTCCCGCAGGTTTGTGTAGGAACCGCAAAGCCGAGCGAAACTCTCGCCGAAGTCGGATTCACAGCAAATCAGATACGAATCCTTACCGATCACGAAGATTATGAGTATGTTGTCAAATTCAAGTTACTCGAAGTTCTCGACTCACTTTTCTGATAATTTGCAGGTAAAATATCGCTGATCCGATTTTTGGGGTTTCAAAGAAACAGACTTGTGTCAGTTACCTATCCTTTCAAGACAAAAGCAGGTTTAAGTATATAAACAAAAAACCACTCGTCACATAAAAATGACGGGTGATTTTTTACGTTTTGAAAGAAAACCGGCGATAAGGTTTCGTTAAATAATACCGCTCCTTCTATTTGTCAGTGTTCACAGTATTCCGTATCTGTACTTACGGCAAAATATCTTTAATACTTTTTTAAAAAACTGAAACAGTATCCTGAATCAAATATAATATCGGCCGTTTTTACAGTTTTTTTATTTCATCGAGGTAAACCAGCCAGTCTGTCCTTGAAAAAAAGTGTTTACCTGCCCTTAAATGGTAGCAGATTTGCCCACCGCTGAATCTGTCTCCGACAACCGGCAATCTGTCCGGATGAACAAGTCCTGCAAAACCGTACTTTTCATAAACCTCAGAAGCCGAACACGCAGAAAGATACTGTGAATCCGGGTCAGCCCATTCGTCTTCAAAAGCCGCACCGAGTGCGATTTTCCTCGGAGCAACCGCGGCGAGCAGAAAATGCTGGTCAAAAGGCATGTTCTCCTCGTTATCCCTGTATTTTCTGTAATTTTCACAGAACCAGTAAGAAAAATTGTCGGTTATCTGCCTTACTCTCTCACCTTTTTTTCCTCTGGTCAGAGCATCTCCTGCACATCCGCTGTTATTTCCGCAGGCAAGAGAAAATCTCTGATCGTAAGCTGCGCAAACAAGAGCCGTTTTCCCGAGCCTTGAATGTCCGACGACAGCTATTTTGCTTTTATCAGCATAGTCGCAGGTCATCAGATAATCCATAATACGGCTTTCCGTCCACGCCCACATACGTATCTTTCCCCAACTGTATTTTTTTCTGTCATACATTGCGGCAAGCCCCGACGAAAAACCGTCTTCTTTATCGGCAGTAACGTTATTGAAATCAAAAACAATTACGCCGCACCCGTTATCGATTATCTCTTCGGCAGGCAGATACCTGTCCGGAACATCTCCACGGAAGTTACCGAAAACAAATACCGGCACCTTTTCTTTGATTTTAGGTACAATTTCCACAGCACCGAAAGAAAACATCCCGGTTTCTGTTTCAAAGGAAATAACAAGATCAGACACATACGCTTTTCCGGCAAAATCAGAATATTTCTGACTTGCATCGGTCTTTTTTACCGTGACATTTTCCGGAGCCTCAGGTGCTGTTCCGTAAATTTCATGTGAAAGCAGCGAAAGAATTTCTTTTCGACGTTCAACAAGATAGTTTGAAGTCAATTTAAAATCGGACTTTTCCGACTTCGGGAAAATCTCAGGAAGATTTCTTTGGCGAAGCAACTGTTCTATAACAATCATTTTTAAGCCATCCTTTCGCTAAGCTGAGTTCCGCCCAGCAAATGAAAATGCAAATGTTTTACAGACTGACAGCCGTGTCTGCCGCAGTTGGTGATAATGCGGTATCCATCTGTAAGTCCTGCACTTTTTGCTATTTGAGGTATTTTTTCAAATATCGTAGCGATAACCGCACTGTTTTCTTCGGTTATTTCATCCGCCGAAGATATGTGCTGACGGGGGATCACTAAAATGTGTACCGGCGCCTGCGGATTTATATCCTTAAAAGCGTAAATTTTATCGTCCTCGTACACTTTACTGCTCGGTATTTCTCCGTTTATGATTTTACAGAACAAACAATCCATGATTTTTCTCCTTTGGTTTAATTATTGTTATTTTTTAAGCAAAACGCGATATAAATTGCTTCCGATTGATAAATCAAAGATAAAAAACACAAAATCAAGCTCTTTTTCCAAAGATATTCTCACTGATAAAATTATAAGCAATCAGATTAAACAAACAATCGGATACGAACACTAAAACATTTTCTGCATGCTTGAACGCTTTTGACGGCAAGTATAAAACTATCGGCAACTTTTCTGTAAAGTTGTTCTGAGGATGTTAATTATAGCTTACAAACTTCACTGCGGCATAATTTCCAGACAATCAACTCCGTCAATTTTCTTTTCACCCGGGCTTTCGCCGATAAGTGAGGCAAGCGTCGGAAGCAGATCGATATGACTTATTATCGAACGGCATACCTGACCGCCGGGAATGTGTCCCTCCCAACACATGATCATCGGCACTCTCATTCCGCCTTCCCAAGTAGTGAACTTTCTGCCTTTGAGAGGATAGTTAGAAGCACCGTGGTCACCTCTTGAACCGTTGTCGGAAGTGAATATTATCAATGTATCCTGATATATTCCCCGTTTTTTCAGTTCGCTGACGATTGCCGCAACCGACCAGTCAGTTTCTGCCATACAAGCTCCATAGTCGCCGTTTTCGGAATTCTTTTCAAACTGTGCCGCAGAATAAAGAGGTAAATGTGTATGTATTTGCGCAAAATAAAGGAAAAACGGACAATTTTTGCTTTTCCGGATGAAATCAATACATCTTTCTGTATATCTTTCGGTAAGACTTTCCTGACAAGGCTGATCTTCAATCACCTCATCGCCGCTTATCAGCGGGAGAGGTGGATACTCTTTGAAATCTTCTCTGCCTTTCTGCATTCCCATATCGTTGCTGTAGGGCAGACCGTAATAATCATCAAATCCGTAATTGGTTGACAGGAACTCCTTCTGATCTCCGCAGTGCCATTTACCAACTATCATAGTTTTGTATCCGGCATTACGGAAAAGCTGAGGCATTGTGAATTCCTCTCTGCTCAGTCCCTGCCTGTCTCCGGGGAAAAGAACATGATTAATGCCTATTCTCGGCGGATAGCATCCGGTCATCAAGGACGCTCTTGACGGCGAACAAACCGGAGATGCTGAGTAGCATTCTGTAAATCTGACTCCCTTTTCTGCGAGACTGTCGAGGAATGGGGTTTTGTTGAGCTAATTTCCGTAGCAACCGAGGTCACCGTATCCCATATCGTCGCAGTTTATCAGTACGACATTCGGTTTTGTCATAATAAAATTACCTCCTGTTTCAGTCGGATTTTTCCGTAATTTCTATTGTTTGAACAAAAATTCCGCATTAAACAATTGCATTTTCAGATTTATCACTGTCAACGTAAAAAATGATTTATGTAACCAAAACAATGCGCTATGTAAAACCCGTTTACATGTTTGTCTGCAAACGCAAAACTGACAATCCGCAAATAACGTCATGAATATTTTTTTAATCCGAAAAACTACTTTCCGGAAACGATAGCTGATTTTTCCGTTTACAAAGAATATTATAACACCCTGACTTTCAAAAGTCAACATAAAAGATTGTAGTAAGTGTCCGTACAAAAGATTGTAGTAAGTGTCCGGACGGAGAATTTGCGGATTCGGATCGGGATGAGAGTTTTCCTAAGGTAATGAGTTTTTAATAAGTTGATCTGTTTTCACAAATTGAAATAATAGCAGAAAAAGCAGGATTATTGGGATTATTTTTGAAAAATCAAAAGGTAAAAAGTGATGATAAGATAATATTGATAATTGAAATAAACGCAAAATGAAAGGATAGGGTAAAATATTTTTCGCAAATTAAAAAACAAAGGACTCAGGGGCAAGTATTATGTTTGCAAAAATTGAAAAAAACAATAAATGCAAGATATGGGATACGTTTCCACAAAGCGAAATCAAGGCAAAAAGATGGAAAGTACAATGTTTTTCACAAACTCAGACAACAGATAAAAAAGCAATATAAGGCATACGTTTTCACAAAGCAAAATCAAGGCAAAAAGGAGGGAAAATATCACAAGCGGTTTGAATTGTGAGTGGTTGACTTTGCTATTTTTCTGTGTTATAATGGAAAAAATACTATAATAGAGGTGTCTATGAAACTCGCCTTAATGAAATCGGATATGGTTGCGGCCTTTGAATACGTTAAGAATAAATTGTTTTCTGAAAAAACATATCTGATTTATGACCACGTAATTAAAGAGAGAGAGGACGAACTCCCGTCTATCAGGGAGATCTTGGCGGAATTTCCCGATCCTTGCGGTTATTCCACCGGTATGGAGGACGGCATGATAAACGGCGGCACAATGTTGGATGCCTGCTTGATAAAATATGAATGCCAAAAAGATGCTGATGCCGCTGAGTTTGCGAGAAAAATTGCGAAGGGTATGTTAAATTGTGCTTTTTCGGCTAAAAGTGAGGGCTTTTTGCCTCGTGCAGTATCGCTTGAAGATGGAAAAACGCATTATCCGGATTCCTCTCGTGACCAATATACGATGTTTGCTTTTGGATTGCATAGATATTTGATGTCATCTTTGTGCACCTCTGATGAGAAAGAACAAATTGCAAGGGCGGCGGTAGCCATTGCGAAGCGGGCAGAGCGAAACGTTACCCCGGGAAACAATTACGATATGTTGACCGATAACGGAAGACCGACTTTGGTGACTACTATGTGGGGAGACACACTTGCCAATCATGAATATATGAGATTGCCGATGCTTTATCTTCTTGCGTACGAGGCGAGCGGGGACAGTCATTGGTTCAAAAAATATCAAGAAATTCGTGAAGAAGCGTACAACAAGTCACTTCCGATGACAAGTTATTGGGCGCTTTACACGTTGCAACAAATGCAGGCTTCCATCCGCGTGTGCTATGATATTGAGCCTGATGAGAAATGGAGGGCCCGTTATCTTTTCCTTATGAATGAGGTTGCCGACTATGCCGAAGGTATTGTGCCCCTTGTTCGTAAGAGAATGGACTCCTATCAAAACTACAATGCGCCACAGCCGTCGTTTCGCGAGATGGAAGCCAAGCCCGCTGAACGATTTATCAAGCTTGGGTATAAGGCGGCGGTATCCACGAGCCGGCCGGATGCCTCTGAATTTTTTGCGCTTCAGGACTGCGCCCAGATATCGATCATAACAAAGCTCGTTCCGAACCGATATATCTGCGACAGCGTCCTCGAGCTGTTGTTTGATGCGTTTGGCAAGATCGACCTTTCAAGACATGAACGGAATTTGCCTCTGTTTTTCATAGATGCCTATTACAGAAGTATGCTCTGAGATACAAATTGCCGAAGGATATTGGTTGCATTTTTATCCTTCGAGCACATAATGGGGCAACAATTTTGCACCCTGACACAAAAGTCCGTGTAGATCAAGGGCTTTTCGTGTTTTTAGGGGAAAAAACATCCTTTTTTCACCATTGCAGCTTTTCCCCTACCTTTTGGACTTGAACCTGTGACTTTATCAAATCATTCAGGTAGGCTTTTTTCTATCATACAGGTAAAAAAGAAACTGAAATAAAAAAATAAAAATGCACATATTCGGGAAAATGACATTTTCTCTCTGTATGTGCATTTATATATTACTTAATACAATTTAATACGACAAATTTAAGGTGTCCGTTGCCGAAAATCAGTATATCTTAACTTGGGTATGATCTGAAAATCAAATATTATACCCGTTATGAAACTTTGTCAGGAAAGCTCGGTTACATCCTTTGAAGGTCTCAGTATCCACTTGCCTTCTGTAAAATCCGGTATAGACTGGGGCATTCCGCCGAGTGCAATTGATTTTTCGGAAAGAGCGGTTATGCACATCAGCGCCGCCGCATCGTAAACGTCGATCGGCATTTCCTCACCGTTTAACAAAGCTCTGAAAAACGCCTTGAACTCCAGATAATCCATTCCGCCGTGACCGAGTTTCAGCTGCTCTTCGGTTATGTTTTTCCAGATCGGCGGGAGATATTCCGCATACTTTGCGGCACTGCCGCAGTTTTCTTTATATGCGTGTGTATCGCATTCGTTTTCAATAATAACCATGTCGGCTTCCTGCCAGGCAAGCCCTTTTGTTCCCCTGACCGTAAACTCTCTCGAATAATATCTCGGAAGCGTCGTGTCAAGCGTCAGTGTTATCGTTTCACCGCCGGCACACTTGATCACCGTGCTCACTATATCACCCTGAGCAAAATCTTTTCCTTCAAGTGACGGATCCGGCTTTTTGTTTTTTACATACTCTTTAAGACCTGCACTTTTTGATGCCACCGAAACAAGAGAAACCATTCTGTTACCCCTGTTTATATTGAGTATCTTGGCGATCGGGCCAAGCTCGTGTGTAGGATAATTTTCACAGTTGCGTTTTAAATAATTATTAAGCCGGTAATGACGGTTTACATTTCCGCCTGTAACCTCGTCACGGAGATCATGAGCGTATGCACCGTGACAGTGGACAATTTCTCCGAGCTTTCCGGCTCTTACAAGCGAAGTGGTAAGGAGCTCAAATTTGTCAAAGCAACAGTTTTCCATAAACATAAACGGTGTTCCGGTTTCCCGGTATGTATTAACAAGGCGGTAGCAGTCCTCTATGCTGTATGATCCGCCGACCTCCATTGCAACTGCTTTTCCGCACTTCATTGCAGTTACAGAAGCTTCTACATGGTTTTCCCAGCCGGAAGCGACCAGAACCGCATCAACTTCATCGCTTTTGAGAAGCTCACGGTAATCGCTGTATTTTTTCACCTCGTTACCTCTGAGCTTTTTTACCTTTTCTGCTGCCCTCTCAATTCTGTCTGCGAAAACATCGCAAACAGCCGTAACCTCTGCTTCTTCGCAGGAGAGAACCGTTCCTATAAGCGCATAGCCCCTGTTTCCGAGTCCTATGACTCCCATTCTGACCTTTTTCATTTTTTTCACCTCCGTATTTCCACTATACGTTTCTTGAGTTTATTATTTTACGCAGTCTCTGAATATACCTGACTTATTTTACGCAGTCTTTGCATATACCTGACATATCCTCAAAAGATTTTTCCATTTCCGAGGCAAGTTTAAGCTGTGTTCTTGTCCTTACAAGATTGTGTTCCGGATATTTTGTGGCAAAATAGGTGTCTCCCGAAAGGTAATCGGTAAGGAATCTCATTCCGCATTCCATGGTAAGCAGATATGCGCTGTACGGCAAAAGTTCAAGTTCTTTTGCAGTTATTCCTTCGCGTACCGCAGACAAAAATCCCTCGGCATAAGCCTTGAAAAGACTGATGTCAAAATGCACCTTATCAAGGTCTTTTTCGTCTTCAAGAGCCGTGGACGCCCCGAATCTTATCGAGTCGCCGAAATCATAGAGCATTGATCCGGGCATTATCGTGTCGAGATCGATAATCGCCCTTGCTTTGTTTGTTTTGGCGTCCATAAGAATATTATTGAGCTTTGTATCGTTATGGGTGACTCTGAGCGGAATCTCACCGCTTTCAAGACCGTCAGTTACTTTTGAAAATGTATCCTTGCGTGCCATAACAAAATCAACCTCAGCTTTGCAGCCTTCAAGCCTTCCGCATTTGTCTTCACTGACCGCTTTTTCAAAAGCCTTGTACCTTTTTGGGGTGTTATGAAAATCCTTTATGCTTTCCACAAGCTGAGAGGCGTCAAACCCGGACAGCTTATTCTGAAAGTTTCCGAACGCCTGACCGGAGTTTCTGAACACATCCGCATCCTCAACTATCTGATACGATACGGTATTTTCAATGAATGCGTAAAACCTGTACGGCTTTCCGTCCTTTTCATCCCTGTAAAAGCTTTTTCCGTCTTTAGTAGGTATGACGTCGAGAGTTTCCTCTCCCTTTGACCTCAGATACTCCGTGACAAGGCAGATATTGTTCATCAGTCCTTCCGTATCCGGGAAGACTGTTGTATTCATCTGCTGCATTATATATCTTTTCCGGTCGGTAGTAACAAGGTAGGTACGGTTTATATGTCCGTTGCCGTAAGGCTCTACGCTGACAACCTTTCCCTCAAGACAAAAACGGTCTGTCACATTTTCATATTCCTTTGTAAAGTCCATCTTTTATATAACCTCCGATCGCTTCTTTTACTTCTGCAAGATCTTCCCTGTATGTTATTCCGTACCATTTATCGGTGTTGCTGTAAACTTTGACGCTTGCTTTTCCGGTGTCTATCGCCTTTGATATAACGCTCGGTATAAAGAATTCGTCCTTCATGAGATTGGCTGTAAGAAGGAATTTTCTGTATTCTTCTTTCAGTATATCGAAAATATCGACCGTCAGCCCCCAGAGATTCATTGAAACCGGAGTTTCGGGAGAAAGAACCTTCTTTTCACCGTCTATCTCACAGTTGCCGCCTGCATCTATTTTTGTGATTTCCGTTACCTTTTCAAGATAACCGTTCTTTCC
>CALXUV010000017.1 GCA_944391815.1 uncultured Clostridia bacterium
CGTACCATACCTTTTTCTTTCTGGAGAACAAGGATTGCTTCCAGATAGTCCTCCCCAGACGCATGAAGTTTCATGTAACACCGCCTTTCGGTGGGGCACAGTCGGGATAGAAGTGGACAAATGAGCTATACATATTAAAATTACTTAACAGAAGCATTAACTCCGTAACTTTGAGCTGCATATAAAATTTAAAACGATTGGATGGAAGCGGAACCTCTAACATTTCCACAAAAACTTCTTTGATTTCAGGAGAAACCTTGATTACCCAAAATTCCTCTTGCCTGTAAAATTTTTCGGAAATTTCATTTATGACAGTATCAATATCTGATAGCCATTGAAAATCCCCGGTATTTATGAGAGCGATATTTAACACAACACTCATATCACATGAATACCTAGCAAAAAAAGCAGGTAATTTTTTTCCGGGCGAAAGAATAAAGCAAAAATCATTTTCCATACATATTGAGAATATAATACTGTCTGATTTATTACACAAAATTGAAGTTTTGGGTTCAGCTTGTGCTGGCACATTCTCTCTAAAGTATAAAAGCTCAATGCCAGATAATACGCCAAATGCCTCTGCCGATTGATAGTTCACGTCAAGACCTCCTTCCCTTTGAATTTTTTCCATTAGAATGTCTATCAATGGATTTATACCAAACATCCCTTAAATAGCTCCTACTTTTATGGCCTGTTTACAGGTCAATTCTAAAAACTCCATATCGTGCGTTACCACAAGTAAAATATGTCCTTTTTCTGCCAGTTTTTTTAGTGTCTGGCTAACTACACACATCTGATCGTAGTCAAGCCCACTGGTCGGTTCATCGAAAATCAAAACCTGCTTTCCAGCCACAATGCCGGTTACAATAGCAAGACGTTGTTTCTGCCCGCCGGACAAAGCCATAGGGTGTTTATCTCTAAAGCGCAAAAGGTCAAATTCTTCTAACGATTTTTCAATTTCAGCGTCTTGCAGCGTTCCATCAGTTGATAGTTCGCACTCGTTCCACACACTTTCGCCAAAAAGTTGATGATTAACGTCCTGCATTATCATATAACAGATGGAATTTCTATCTTTTCCACGAACCGGTTTCCCGTGATAATAGATTTCACCAGAGCTTTCCTTTAACAGTCCCGCAACGCACCTCATCAATGTTGTTTTTCCGGCTCCATTTTTCCCAAGAATACCGATGATGTCCCCGGCGGAGGCTGAAAAACTAATATTTTCAAATATCGCATGGTGTTTGTCACGATAAGCCAAATTCCTTACTTCCAGTTCACCGCCGCCTTGCCCTTTGATCTGATAAGAGGGGTTCCGTTGATACAAGGTACGCAAGCCCATTTCCCTACGTTCTTCATCCGTGAGGGATAAAAATTCCTCGCGGCTAAACTCGCGGACGATTTTTCCATCTATAATAAACACAGCCCGGTCAAGTATTTCAGCCAGAAAATATAGACGATGTTCAGCGATAATAATACTTTTTCCTTGCTGCTTAATCTGCTTCAACTGCTGTTGAAGTAGAGCAATCGCCTCCCTATCAAGATTTGCGGTAGGTTCATCCAATACATAGATATTGGGATTCATAGCGTAAACGGAAGCAAACGCAAGGGATTGTTTTTCACCGCCAGACATAGAAAAAATATTGCGGTGCAGTAAGCTCTCAATGTGTAAATCAGTTACAGCCTTTTTGACACTTTTGCGGATGATTTCGGGGTCTACGCCATTATTTTCCAATCCAAAAGCTAATTCACTATCCGAATCAATATTGAAAAACTGCGATTTTGGATTCTGAAAGACCGAGCCAACCTTTTCGGAGAGCTGGTACATTGGTGTATCAGCAACCGTCATACCATCGACAACTGTTTCACCTTGTAAATTCCCTTGATTGAAATGGGGAATAAGCCCATTGATAAGTTTGGTAATCGTCGTTTTGCCACAACCGCTTTTTCCGCACAAAAGCACACATTCTCCGGGCCGTATTTCAAAATTGATGTGATGTAAACTTCTTCCGGTTTCTTCGCCGGGATAAGAGAAAGTCACGTCCTTAATTTCTACCATTGAAAATATCACCTCCAATAAGGATATACTATCCCGTCCTCCATGAACGGTTCATTCATGGAGGGCCGGAATAGATGATTGCAAAGGATTCAGCGCACAAAATTTGCTAAT
The DNA here is from genome assembly GCA_944391815.1 of uncultured Clostridia bacterium. GTDB lineage: Bacteria > Bacillota > Clostridia > Oscillospirales > CAG-272 > SIG673. Next base: position 2,168 of record CALXUV010000017.1, read on the forward strand.
GCTATGAATACACAGCCAATCACCAAGCAAATAAAATCCTGCACATGAAATCGCAAATCAATGATACAGGTCTTTTTTACAGGATTTTCAATACCTCTTGTAATTGCTGCTGCACTCAATTCATCCGCAGTTCCAGTGGCCGACATAAGGAGAGGGACAACCGTACATTCAATCTTCTTCTCAATGCCCTTGATTTTCCTTAACTTCATGGCGTCCCTAATGTGGCGGTGTTCTTCTTTGATAGCCGGGAAATAGCGCAAAGTGATCGAAAGCGGAATAATTAAACTTTGCGGCACTCTCCATTTTCTTAATGCGATTATCAAAAACCGAACCGGCGTTGTTTTTAAAATCAAAGCGCCAATCATCAGGCACGGAAACAACCTCCGTATATATACAGTCAAAATAGAAAACATGATTACAAAAATCTTTGGCAGGATAGGCAAAATATAATACTGGAAAATAACCAAGCAGCCAAAGAATACAAGCCATTTCAGGGCAGTTTTCCCGCAGCCGCAGCAGATCAGCAAAAGCGCCAGTACACCAATTACGGCAAATTCAATCCACGGAACAGAGTATGTAAATGCCACGATATTTGCAATCACCAAAAGGAGAAGTTCTGTCCGTGGGTCAAGACGCATAGATTTTGTTTCTTCTCCCACCATTAGATCATACCCGCTTTTTCAAAATGTTTTTTCAGAATAGCCTTTCCAATCAGCCCACCGACAAAGGCAAGCAGAAATGTGGCAATAATCATCACCACCAAAAGCCAATTAGGAGTAACTGCGTTCATGGTTGCCACATAATCGGCAGGCATACCCTGTGTAACCATCTGATTAGAAAAATCCTCTCGGAACAACCAGATAGGAAGCGGAGAGCCAACCATCCCCAAAGAGAAAAAGGCATATCCTAACAGGTTTCCTTTAAAGTTTTTATAGCCAGTAATTTTACGAATTACCTCGGCCACAATGCAGGCAGCGCCGAATGTTACCAACAAAACCAATGTAAATTGTCCTGTGGCAACATAAATCACGCCAGTAATCAAGCCCATAATCAAAACAGCGCCGGTTTTCTGCACCTTTGCAACCAGAAGCATATAAATAACCCCGCACAGAACGCTAAGAATCGGTGGCATAAATATCCACAAAAGAGGCGTGATACCTCCGCTGACCATGACAATCAGATTTACTACGAAATAGATTGCCGAGAAAATACCGATAGTAACAAGGTCTTTTGCTTGAAGTTTATTTGAGCTTTTAGAGTTCATTTCCATTCCCCACTTTCTACTTATTGAGTTCTAATCTTTTCAAGTTACGAAATTCTGAAACCATCAGACAAAGCGCTAATATAAAAATCAATCCGTCCGTCAAGGCCGGGGCCAGAAATACGCCCTGAATACCAAGCTCTCCAATGTTCGGCAGGAAAAAGGCCAGTGGTATAAACAATGCGATCTGGCGCAGCACAACAAGTACACTAGCTTTAGAGGCTTTGCCGAGAGATTGAAACAGAGTAATTACTGTGATTAAAAAGCCCAAAACAATATATGTACTAAACATAATTCGGAACGGGCCTGCACCCTGGGCAACAATCGTCTGATCTGTAATAAACCAAGACAAAACGGTTTTAGGCATTAGCTCAACCGGCAAATAGAACAAAGCCGCTAATACTGTGGCTCCTAAGCTGAATCCAAGCGTAATTTTTTTAACACGTTTATACTCTTTTGCGCCATAGTTTGTGCCAGCGGCAGGCTGAAAGCCCTGGCTCATTCCCCATAGAGGAATAAATGCGAAAGACTGTACGCTCAAGGCTGCGCCAAGAATAATCTGCCATGTTTCTCCGCCGTGTCTGGACGCTACGTTGTAAAGAACAGTTTGTTGCACCAGTGTCATTACCTGCATTAACATGGCAGAAAAACCAACGCTAAGGATTTCGGACATCAATGTACTTTCCAAGCGAACTTTATGTATCTTTACAATCTTGCTTTTTTTCAGGAAATACCACATGGTAATGCAAGCAGTCACAAATTGAGAAAGAATCGTTGCATAAGCTGCTCCCTCAATCCCTTTTCCGCTATTGACAAGTAAGGAAATAAAGATAGGGTCAAGAATGATATTCAGTACAGCGCCGGTTCCAGTGATAAGCATGGCCTTTTTCAAAATGCCTTCGCCGCGCATAATCATGTTAGCAGATTGGCTAAAATTCACAAACAGGCTCCCAGCAAAGATGATTCGCAGATATTTTTCGGCATTATTAAGAATTTCTCCCTCTGCGCCGCTTAGTGTTAAAATCTGCCGGGTAAAAATCATTCCAATCGCTGTGATAATAACGCCAAGAAGCAGATTCATAGCGATTAAATTCCCCATAATTTTATCAATGGTGTTCTGGTCTTTCTTGCCTACGGAACGTGATAAGATAGAAGCAGAACCCACGCCGATTAAGGTTGCAACGCCAGTGTTGATTAGCGTAAACGGGTAGGAAACCGAAACAGCGGCCATAGCAATTTCTCCTACCATCTGTCCGACAAATACCCTGTCCATCAGATTATAAAGCCCGACTACTACCATCCCAATAATGGCAGGTAGACTAAGAGTAACGATAAGTTGCCACGGAGAAGCGGCCAACAGCATAGTTCTGGTATCGGTCTGTTTACTCATGCACTAATTCCTCCTTTCCAATGCTCCATCCCTCGGCCCGTTCCCGAATCTCAATGAAACGCTTATACACACCCTCTTGTGTAATCAGTTCCTTGTGTGTTCCTTGCTGTGCAATTATGCCGCCGTCTACCACCAAGATCTGATCGGCGTTCTGAATCGTTGCCAGCCGATGTGCAATCGTAATAATTGTTTTTCCGTGCGTAAGTTCGCTAATGGCTTGTTGAATTAGATGCTCGTTCTCCGGGTCAATGCTTGCGGTCGCCTCGTCCAAAATGACAATAGGCGCATTTTTCAAGATAGCCCTTGCAATCGAAATACGCTGTTTTTCGCCTCCCGAAAGAGAGGAACCGCCCTCGCCAACTATCGTGTCGTACCCATCCGGCAATTCCATAATGAAATCATGGCATCTGGCTTTTTTGGCAGCGTCAATGACTTCTTCATCCGTTGCATTTGGATTCCCGAAGCGGATATTGTTCTTGATCGAATCGTTGAACAAATATACGTTTTGGAAAACCATACTGATGTTTCTCAAAAGGGAATCGCAGGTAAAATCTTTGATATTTCGTCCACCGATCTTAATTTCTCCCTTTTGGACATCATAAAAACGGGCGATCAGATTGCACAGGGTAGATTTGCCGGAGCCGGAGGGCCCCACAATCGCCGTGGTAGTATTCTGCGGAATCCGAAAAGACACATCATGCAAAATTTCCCTGCTGTCATATCCAAAAGATACATGAGAAAATGTAATATCATAACTCGCCAGAGTAATATCAGAACCGTTCTGGTCGATATAAGTAGCTTTCTCGACTTCTTCCAATTTGTTCATGGCAGAATCAATCACGCCTAGCACATGAGCTGAATCATTCACCGCCTCAACACTTCCAAAGATGGTAAAGGAAAACATACAAAACATCAGCATAATAGGCAGCGCCATTTGTCCGTCTACTGTCATCCATGTAGTAATGAGAACCAACCCGACAGAGGCCAGTTTCAAAGAAAATAAATGCAGACAGTTAAATGGAGTAAACCCCTTTTCAATTTTGATATTGATATTTTTACTGTCCGCACAAGCCTTTTTCATACTTGCAATCGAAGCTCCCTCCTGTCCAAAGGATTTCACAATGGGAAGCCCACGGACATACTCAATGACAGCCCCGGACATATCCTCAACCGCTTTTTCATTGATCGGAGCGTTTTTCTCGCTTTGAACAGATACACCATGCAGAAATAACAGAGAAAGAAGCACACCTGCGGCGGCTACCAGTGCGGCAGGAATACTAAAGATTCCAAGACAAAGAATGATAGCAATTACATTGATATAGCCATTTACTACCTCGTTAATCATCCGCATGGCCTGATATTCTAGGGAAGAAAGCTCCGTCGTTACGGTACTAAGAATATCTCCCGCACTGTTTTCCTGAAAATATCCTAAAGAAACCCGCTTTAGTACGTCGCCAATTTTAATACGCTGTTCAGCGGCCAATTCATAACCGATACTTTCCTGCAATTTCGCTCTCCAATAGGAAAACAGGAACCGCAAAAGCACTAATGCTACGATCAACAAAAAGGACTGCCAGATCAGATTATGGTCGAAAGCAGCTCCCGTCCATGCGCTTTCAATGACTTTCCCCAAAGTAAAGGCAGCCACCATTGTCGGGGCTGCTCCAAACCATGTAGCGAAGAAAGCACATACAAATCCCCAATAAAGACGCTTTTTATATGGGCCGCACCATTTAATCACCCGTCCCATTGTTTTAAACATGAGCAGTCACCTCCGTTTCATCTGATACCGCCCAACATTTTGCTCCAATATGGGCTTTCCACATATCCGCATAAAGTGGACTGTTTTCCAAAAGTTCCTGTTGTGTGCCGATTGCTTCGATATTCCCTTTTCTTAATAAGACAATCTGATCGGCGTTTTGAATGGTAGAGAGCCGATGGGCGATTACAAGAAGCGTTTTGCCCTTTGTAAGAGCCATGATGGACTGCTGAATTTTATCTTCGTTCTGTGGGTCAGTAAATGCAGTCGCTTCGTCCAAAATGACGATAGGTGCCTTTTTCAAGATGGCCCTCGCAATCGCAATCCGCTGCTTTTCGCCTCCAGATAAGCGTTTTCCTGCGTCACCGGCAGGCGTATCATATCCCTTTTCCAGACGGGAAATGAAATCATCACAGCAGGCCGCTTTTG
>CALXUV010000018.1 GCA_944391815.1 uncultured Clostridia bacterium
CGTACCGTCTTGCCATAGTGCTATACTCCTTTGTTATTTAGGATTCTATTATACACAATACAATAATAGCTTTGCAAGATGAAACTTGTTATTATTCACTCGTCCAAGTTTAGAAACACACCCTAGCAGCTGGTAAACAAGAAAAGATTGTTTTTTATGCAACTGAGGCGGCAATGTGTGATTTAGTCGGTAAGAGCGTTAAATGGGAGTTTTATCTTGAAAATAGATTTTCTGAAAGATATTTGGAAACTTTTAATATGATTGTCTTACAATTATGTCAAAAAAAGGATCTACTTAAGAATCAATTGTATTGTGATGTAAATATTTTTGACTTTTCTATAGGCAAGTATATAATAGTAGATGGTATTGAAAAGCTGCAAATGGAAGAGCTTTAAAATACACCTTATATCATATGATTCAATGGCGTAGAATATTCATAAGATTGGGGTGTTATTCCTGAACTGTATCACAGAAACCAAAAAATGAAAATGGAATCTCAAGTGGAACAAAATTATTTGCAGTTGTCTATTGACGTTCTAGATATTGATACTAGATTGCTGAAGATCACCCTTTGTTAGTTAAAGTGAAAATATAAGAAATTAATTTAACGTGGCGAAAAGAGAGAATTGTCATAAAGGCAGATGCAACATCGCAAGTAAAATTTAGAAAAGTAAATGAATTAACATAATTAGCTTAATTTTAAACTTAAAGGCAAGAGAAAGATGGAGGAACAAAATGGACGCATTTAAACAATTAAAGATGGAATTTGATTTTATTTCAGCAACGGTATGTCGGTATAGCCGAGATTCATCTGCAGCAAAAATAATTCCAGCGTTAAAAGAGGCTATGAATGAACAAGATAAGGAAGGAATTTTATATTGTCTAAATGTTATAGAAAAATGGTATACAAATTCATTTGTAGAAATTGAAAGCAATGAATTTGTAATGGATTTGTCTGGACACTATCGAGCTCATGAATTAGTTAAAAAGCTAATTCCTCAAATTGAATCTTATCAGTTTGTTCTAAATGATATATCGACACAAGAAAAGATTCAAGTCAATAACACTCCAATTATTTTTTTGAGCCATTGCAGTTCTAACCGTGAGTATGGCAATGCTTTAGAAAAGTTTATTAGGGAATTAGGAGTACCAGATAATCAATTTATTTATACATCGCATCCATTACACAAAATTCCTCTTGATGCAAATATTTATGATTTTTTACGAAGAAATATAAATAGAAATGTGTTTATGATTATTTTGTGGTCAAATGAATACTTGAAAAGTCCTGCATGTCTAAATGAAATGGGAGCAGGTTGGGTGGTTCAGTGTGATTATACAAACTTATACGTACCTAATTTTTCTTTTGATAATCCTAAGTATCATGAATGTGCAGTTGATACTAAAAAAATGGGTGTTGTACTTAATGGAGACACACACTGCAAACAAAGTATGATTGAATTTAAAAACAAGGTGGTAAATATATTTGGGTTGCAAGAAAATGAAAGCAAAACGACATATTTACTTGATAATCTTATGGATGAATTGAAAGAATTAGGCGAAAAAGTTCATGACTAAAATGAAATTTTAAACGCCTGATTTGACGGCGAATGGAACTTTGATCAGAGCATGTACAGGAATGTCGCAGTAGAGGAAAGCATATCAGGAAAAAATTTCTGGAAAATTAAGCTGACAACAGCAGCAATACCTATGTCAATTTTTTGTCCTAGTATTTATTGCTATTAGTTGGGGTCTTTGACCTAGCGCTCCTCACAATGGGCATTTTTGGCGGTGATTTTCCCGTTTTCAAAAAGTGAGCGGGAAGGAAAACGGGGAGCGACGAACACTGATAATTACTGAGTTCTTGGCGTCAATCCACGTTTTATTTTGGATGTGCAGACAAGGGCAGAATGATGTTGATTGGATGTTCAAAGTGTCCACTATTGACATATTTTTGCCCAATTTTGCTCCCTTGGGGTGTGAGGGGAGCCGCGGATCACACCACACAACAAGGCCTTTCACAAAAAACGCGGCGGCCGACAGGCCAAGGGCAGGCATACCCGCACCGTTAGTCACACCTAACAACATCTAAACAGGTCTTCCCTGCTCTGATGGTGACAAGGCTCTACTCGCTGACCTGTCTGCGGTTTGACCTGCTGTTAGAGGGTAAAAGGGCGTGGTTCCCTTTTGCCCACACTAAGCTGTTTAGACGGGTCTGAGTTAGCTTATGATGATTGTGTTAATGCTTGCTCTGATAGGTTCAAGCCCTATGGTCGTCCCAACTAGTCCTCTACAGTCCGTGCTAGGGGTGGCTAGAGTGGGGACGGGCTAAGGTGGCTTTATTCTGATGACGCTGGTGTTATGAAAAACATGGATATGTTGGACTTCTAGTCGGCGAACAGCCGGCCTGTGATGAACCTACCGTTTCATGAGCTGACTGGGATCGTTGACCCTATGCAACCTAAAAAAGTCGTTTTTGCAGATTTTTTCTTCGCAAAGCCCGGGACAATCTATTTTCTCTCACTTTGCACTGAACTACATTTGTGATAAAAATCAGAACTAAATTCTTACATTATTACGAAAGAAAAAGACCGCCAAAAAGCCTATTTAGTCGTCAGCGAGAAAATTTGTCGGCGAGATGGTCGGCAAAAAAGTGGTCAAAAGGGTATTTTTCACCCTTTTGACCGTTGAGTGTGGAAAAATCATAATTTTTACGAAAAATCTCCTTTTTGTAGGGGTTAATTTGATTTTTGATAAGCAAGTTTTATTAAAATACATTTGACATTTGTTTATGCTTATAGTACACTAACTTTATAGTTAAATATTCATTATTTTGTGCATAATAGAAAGTGGGGGTAATTAATATGAGTACTGCTTTGTATTTGGCGCATATTGCAGATGATGGTCGAAAACAAACAGTCCAATCTCATCTCACTAATACTTCAGTATTAGCTAAAGAATTTGCTGCATCGTTTCATGGGGCAGAACAGGCGGAGATTGCAGGTTTAGCGCATGATATTGGAAAATATTCTGATGCATTTCAGCGACGTTTAAATGGATTTCCTGTTAAAGTGGATCATTCAACTGCTGGTGCAGTAGAATGCTACCGACGAAAACAGATATGTGCTGCTTTTGCTGTTGCAGGACATCACGGAGGTTTACCGGACGGTGGAAGCAGAATTGATGGCTCGGATGATGTGACGTTATACGGACGATTAAAACGTGCAGAGCGTGGTCAGTTGGAACCATACGATGGTTGGCAAAAAGAAATTAAATTGCCATCAGTTGCATTTCCAGATTGTCTCCTGAAGGGAACTTTGGAATTTGCTTTCTTCACACGGATGCTATATTCCTGTTTAGTAGATGCGGATTACTTGGATACGGAAGCATTTATAGTTGGCCGGCAGCGTGAACGAATAGAGATATCAATCGACCAATTATGGCATCAATTACAGCAATATATAGCTGGCTGGTTTCCACCCAAAAATGAACTCAACCGTCAACGCTGTCGTGTTTTAGAAGAATGTATCCAAAAAGGGGAACAGCAACAGCCTGGATTATTTTCGCTTACTGTTCCAACAGGTGGTGGAAAAACAGTTGCATCCCTTGCATTTGCTCTTGCGCATGCCAAAGCAAATGGAATGTGTCGGGTTATTTATGTGATCCCTTATACGTCTATTATTGAACAGACAGCTGCCGTATTTCGCAAAATATTAGGCGATCAAATTGTGCTGGAGCATCATTCTAATGTTCTGTATGATTTGGAAAATGAGGCAAACAGTCAAAACATCCGAATGGCACAGGCAACAGAAAATTGGGATATGCCAATTATTGTGACGACAGCGGTTCAATTTTTTGAATCTCTATACGCTTGCCGATCTTCGCAATGCCGTAAACTACATAATATTGCCAATAGTGTAATTATATTTGATGAGGCGCAGATGTTGCCGGTTTCCTATTTGCGTCCTTGTGTACATGCAATTTCTCAGTTGGTTGATCACTATAAGGTTTCTGTGGTCTTGTGTACAGCGACCCAGCCTGCTTTGCAGCCGTTGTTTTATGAATTCTTGCCAAACCAGACAATGATGGAGATTTGTCCCGATGAAATTTTTCATCACAAGGTTTTTCAGAGAGTTACCTTTTGTAATAAAGGAAAATTGGGGTGGGACGAGCTGGCCAATAAACTGAATAAATTATCTCAGGTTTTGTGTATCGTCAATACTCGTAAAAGTGCACAGGATCTGTATCAAAAGATAAATGGGGAAGGAAAATTCCATTTATCAACTTTAATGTGTCCGGCGCATCGACGGGCATATCTTGAAGAAATCCGAGATCGTTTATCTAAAGGATTACCCTGCCGGGTAGTATCGACCTCTCTGATTGAAGCAGGAGTTGATGTGGATTTTCCGGCTGTATATCGGGAGATAGCAGGATTGGATTCAATTTTACAAGCTGCTGGACGATGTAATCGAGAAGGAAAACATCCGGCGAATGAAAGTATGGTAACTGTTTTTGAAGGAGAGGATAATCCGCCGCCATTGTTTGCGACCGCAATTGGAGCGGGTAAAGCGGTTATGAAGAAGTATCAACAGATTGATTCTCCGCGGGCTATTCATGAGTATTTTTCCCAATTACTGGAGTTGAAGGGGAAACAGGCTCAGGATATACATGATATTCTGCGTCAACTTTCAGATGGTACATTTCCATTTCGTACAGTGGCAGAGCAGTTTCATCTGATTGAAAGCCCAACTCGGACAGTTTATATTCCGTTTAGAGAGGGAAT